>JAQUTH010000107.1 GCA_028709885.1 Flavobacteriales bacterium | reverse complement strand
CTATGGTGGACAGCTGGGTAGCAGAAGCTGAAAAAATACAGAATGACGCCTTAGGCGTGCGCAAAACGATAGGAGAGATTATCACGGGGCTTGGACTGGACGACATCACATCGTCTTCGGGCACTCTTTCGGCTTCTATTCAGGGTGTTAGCGAAGAAACAGCCTCTTTGGTAGCTGGGCAAATGAACGCCATTCGTTCTAACCAACGCCGTCATATAGAGCTTTTGGAGATGATAAATGACAATATTTCATCAGGTAAAGTAGCGTCTTCGGTGCAGGTATTTTTGCCAAATGGAGATAAAGCAGAAACATCTAAAATGGTTTTTCAAATGAAAGACTACTCCCCAGTGCTGGACGGAATGACAGATTCGCTCTTCAAGATAGTGGAAAACACATCGTACAACAGAAACCTTGAAAGCATAGCCAAAGACATACACTCCATGTCATTACGCCCTTCGGGCAGTGGAACGGCAGATATGAGCAGTCTAAGAGCCTCAGGTATAAAATATTAAAAATAAAAATATGAAAGTAAAATACACAATAGACGGAAAAGATTTTGCCTTGTACGGCATAACGGTAACATCATCGCAGGGACTTTTGGGTGGGCTTAAACCAAAAGACCCATTGGCGATGGAATGGACGGATGAGAATGGAACAGAGGTAGATGATGATGCTCCCGTGTTTTTCCAGAGCCGAGCGATAACTCTAAACTGCATTATGACAGCTGCCTCGGCAGAGGAATTGATAACAGCTTCACGAGCTTTCTACGCTCTTTTTTTCACAAAAAGGCTTCATACATTGGAGGTGTCTGTGGGCGATAATAAACTATCATACACGGTGTACCTTTCCGATAAGATAGATATTGACAAAAAATGGAGACAAGGACATATGACGGCTTCTTTTGCCTTGAAAATGACAGAACCTGAACCTATAAATCAATAACATAATGGAAGAAAAAAAGAATAAAGATATGGAACTCAGTGCTTTGAATGAGCTGAGCGAAAAACCATTTATAGTGGAGGTCAAAAGGCGTGGTTGGCTTTGTTTTTTACCTGCTAAAAAGCTGTATATCCGCCCTTTGACACTCTCTACTATGTACCGTATATCTTCCGAAATAGTATCTATGGCGGATGCCGACACTGTGTTTGATGAGATTAAAAAGAACTCTCACTCTCTGTCTCGCTGTTTGGCTTTGGCGGTCTTGGGTGGTGGCGCTTTGGATGCTCGGGTGGCTGTTTTAGCGCGTTTTATTCGTCATAACATGACTTTTGCAGAGCTTTCCAACGCTTGGTCTACGGTGCAGAGCAGGATGGGTTTGGAGGATTTCGCCGTTACTATCGTTTCTATAAGAAAACTTCGGATGACAGCTCCCAAGAGCAGCGAAACGATAGAGTACATCAACGAGGAATGATGTCTATGTGGGGCGTGGAGGCTGCTATCTGCGCTCATTTTCACTGGTCTCGCCAGTACCTTTTAAATGATATTTCATGGGTAAATGTCCAACTCATGTTAGCCGATGCTCCTACTGTGGAGTATGACGGAGAGGAGGGTAAAAACAAGGATGTCTCTGATTTTGAGTCGCCTGAGGATATCATGGCTTATTTGGGTGGTGGTAAATAAAAATGCCCCCGCTTTTAAATAAAATTGCTTACATTTTGTTTATTATAGATAGATGAAAATCCATTCCGCACGGGGGCAAGCCTTTCAGCGGGATGGATTTTTTCATTATCAAAAAGGTATAATAGTAAACAAATATGTAAGCATTACAAATATAGTAAAAATAGACGAGATATGATACGTAAATACAGTAAAAATATGGGTTGGCTGATAATAAAAGCCATTTCAAAAGATTTAGCCAGAGAGATGATTATTAAAAACCACTATTCCCACAAGTGGAACAACGGTGGTTTTGGGCGGTACAACTACGGCATTTTCAAAGAAGATGAGCCTGATGTTTGTCTTGGTGTGGCGGTGTATGGGCTTATGAAGTGTCCTAACGCTAAGATTTTTTCTTCAAACAACCACCGAGGTTGGATGTGTGAGCTCAACCGTATGTGGATAGATGATTGTTTGGGTAAAAATGCAGAGACTATCCTCATTGGGGCTTCACTGAAACTTCTGAAAAAGGATGACCCTGATATTGTGGCGGTGCAGTCTTTTGCCGACGGTAGGCTCGGATGCGGTACTATTTACAAGGCTGCTAATTTTAGGTATTTTGGGTTTCACTATACTATTTTTGCTCGCGTGAGACGAAATGGCGAGGTTATTCACCAGCAGATTTTTACCAATTCTACTTCTCCTACTGGTTACCTACGTACCAATGTGGCGTTCCTTTTGGGTGAGTGTGATTATTTCAAAGTGAAGACGTACCGTTATATTTACCCTTTGGATGCTTCGTTCCGCTTCTTTGGTAAGCAGTTGCCTTATCCTGTGTATGAAAATGGTGAGTTTCCTTTCGTCTGGATACGCAACAAGGCTCTTATTAAAGAACGTATTAAACGTATTTTAGATATTATTGTGCCTTGATTATTCTTTGATTAATCGTTCTTTAATGGGCGATTAATATTTCTTTTATGCTTCATAAATACAAAGCCACAACTTGTTTATTGTTGTGGCTTTTGTATGCTACTATCGCTTTTTAGACAAGTATTGTTTATTCCTTAGTTAATCAGGCAGCCTTCTGAAAGTAGCGCTTGCCTGGTATCTGACGGTCAATTCCTTGGTGACGTTTCTTGTTGTTGTATTCATCAATAAACTTCTTTATGCCGTGATACAAATCAAGCCCATTTTCCTCTGGCGTGATGTAAATGTAGTCATATTTTATGGTTCTCCAAAATCTTTCTATCCAAATATTATCTTTGTAGCGACCACGACCGTCCATACTAACCTTCATCGCTGTGGCTTTGGCGCAGCTCTCAGTCCAAATCTTGCTGGTAAACTGGCAGCCTTGGTCGGAGTTGATAATTTCAGGCGCTCCGTATCGCGAAATCGCACCTTCAAGTACCTCTATGCAGTTTGATGTATCCAACGAGTTGTGCAGGTTCCAGCCGACTATAAAACGGCTATACACATCAATTATGGCTGTCAGATACATAAATCCTCGTTTCATCGGTATGTAGGTGATATCTATGCTCCACACTTGGTTCGGGTGGCCTATGGCAAGCCCTCGTAGCAAATAGGGCTTGATATAAATCGGTTCACCTAATTTCGACAATGTTCGATGCGGATAAACAGCGTGTACACCCATCAAGCGCATCAGACGGCGTACGCGTCGTTCGCCCACTTGATAGCCATCTTCACGCAGAAAGTCTGTCATACCTATCACTCCTTTTGATGGTCGTTCAAGATGTTCATTGTCGATTTTATCCATCATTTTGAGGTTTTCCGTCGTTTCGCCTCGACGCTTATAATAGACGTTTGAGCGCGATACGTGCAGCACTTTACACTGTTTGGATACACTCAGCTTATGCTTCGGGGATATCAGTCGTCTGCGGGTAACGGTATCCCCAATTTTTTCGATACCCGCTTGGCAAAATCCAGCTGCATCTCCAAGTCGCCAATCTTCGATAGATAGCGATTTTTCTCCTTCTCGAATGCCTCATCATCCTTCTTCGGCGCATCGAAGGCTGCCGATGCATTGGCCAGAAATTCGCTCTTCCAGCGGCTTATCATCACCGGTGATAACTCATACTTGGCTGCGAGTTCATTCAGTGTCTCGCGCTCCTTCAATGCCTCGATAGCAACCTGTGCCTTAAACTTGGCATCGTACTTCTTCCGTGTCTTTTTCATAGTGCAAATTTAATCTTTTTTAACTTATGCACCTGTCCGAAAAAGTGGCAGTAGTATATTTGTTTGTTTTTCCTTTCTGTTTTTAACATTCAAAATTATAGATATTGTCTATAATTTTTTCCTTTTTTCTTGTCATTTTTCGTTTTGCGGATTATATCGCTGCGAAGAAAGAAAAATAAAGAAGAAAAAGTTTATTTATGACGATAGCATAGCTATCTTTGTACGTAAGTAGCGCTTCCGAACGTGGAATGGGCGAGAACCAAACTTCGGTCGTTCTCGCATTAAACGAGAGGAAAAACTACAAAAAAATAGTTGTTAACCAGGACATCAAAAGACAATCTTTAAGACCCCGTCCGAACAACAACTTTTAGCACTTCGCCAACATCAACTCTGAGGGGTCATTTTGCCCCGGCGAATGGGGGTCAGTTTAATCGGTATATCCAACTATCAACGTTTCTCACATTTTCTCACACATTCTCACGTTGTGTCTTACATTACGAATTTTGTGTTTCTCACAGCTTCTCATTAGTGAGTCGAATATCACAAAATGCGTCTCTAATTGGTGAACCATCTATGCCCGCGGTAGAAATATGGTGCGAAAATAGGCTGAATATCTGGGACTAACAAAAAAGTACTCGGAAGTGTTAAAAAAGAAAAGTCCCTAAAAATGAGAGACTTACTTATAGTTGTTCGTAGTTATTTATAGTTATTCAGAGGGGGTCATTTTCCTATACAGAATCTTGAAAAAATAGAACCCAAAATATCATCAGAAGAAATATCGCCAGTAATCTCACCAAGACAAGAAATAGCATCGCGCACATCCACCGCCAAAAGGTCAGCCGAAAGACCAGCCAGAAGTCCCGTCTCAGCCCTATCTATTGCAACACCAGAGCGCACCAAAGCATCATAATGACGAGCATTGGTAACAATGGTACGCGAAGAAACATCGCCAATATCCACAAAAGACACCAAACGCTCCCGCAAAGCATCAAGACCATCGCCAACCTTAGCCGAAATCTTGATAACATCGGACAAAGAAGACGAAAAATCACCATCCACCACATCAACCTTGTTAGCAACCACCACCACATGTTTAGAGTGATATTTCTCCTTCAAAGCTATCACATCAGCCACATCCATATCGCTCCGAGAAGACATATCAAGCATATAAATGATAATCTGAGCCTCGGAAATCTTCTTATAAGTACGCTCAATACCCATTTTTTCCACCACATCATCAGTATGGCGAAGACCAGCAGTATCTATAAAACGAAAACGAAGCCCTGAAATGATAATCTCATCCTCCACCGTATCACGAGTAGTACCAGCAACATTGGATACAATAGCCCTCTCTTCACCCAAAAGAGCATTCAAAAGAGTACTCTTGCCAACATTAGGAGCACCTATGATAGACACCGGAATACCATTTTTAATGACATTACCAACAGCAAAACTATCGGTCAAATCACCAACGGTAGATTTTATCTCACCCAAAAGAGAGCCAAGACGCTCCCTATCGGCAAATTCAACATCTTGATCTGAAAAATCCAATTCCAGTTCCAAAAGAGAAGCCAAATCCAAAAGACTCTCTCTCAAACCTTTAATCTTAGCTGAATAACCACCCCTCATCTGATTTATAGCCGTAGCATGAGACGCATAAGACTCCGAAGCAATAAGGTCAGCCACCGCCTCTGCCTGCGACAAATCCATACGCCCATTTACAAAAGCACGACGGGTATATTCACCAGCCATAGCCATACGCGCACCCTTGCGGATAAAAAGCTGAATGAGTTGTTGCTGAATAAAAACCGAACCATGACAAGAAACCTCCACCGTATCTTCGCCCGTAAAAGAATGAGGTGCAAGAAAAACGGTAGCCACTACCTCATCTACCACATCATTGCCATCTGAAATAGAGCCAAAATGAGCAGTATGAGAAGCCACATCAGACAGTTTTTTACCCACCTTAGGAGAATGAAAAACACTATCCACTATCTCCACCGCTCTACTACCGCTAAGACGTATAACAGCTATGGCAGACATTCCACCAGCAGTGGAAAGAGCAACTATGGTATCTTCGTTCATATAAAAAATATTTAAAGCAAAAGACTATTTCTCTGCCGTATTTGCATCATCATCGTAATATTCAAAAAGAAAATCGTTATAAGGAAAACGCTGCATATGAATGGCTGCGGCTATATCATATATCTTATGACGAAGCTGCTCCACATTCAGTTTTGTTTTAGCAGAAATGAAAACAGTATTATCGCCAGTCTTACTCATCCACGTGCGTTCCAATTCATCCAAAGAAACATTCTCAGGCATCGCCTCGGAAAGGTCATCTTCATCTTTTGGGACGTAATTATAAGCATCTATCTTGTTAAAAACCATAATAGTAGCCTTGTCCGAAGCGCCAATATCCGAAAGAATGCCATTTACAGCATTTATATGGTCTATAAAAGACGGATGCGAAATATCAACCACATGAAGAACAAGGTCAGCCTCGCGTACCTCATCCAACGTAGATTTGAAAGACTCTATCAGCTGAGTAGGCAGTTTACGAATGAAACCAACGGTATCGGTCAAAAGGAGCGGAAGATTGGCAATGACTATCTTTCTGACAGTAGTATCAAGTGTAGCAAAAAGTTTATTCTCGGCAAAGACATCACTCTTGCTAAGGACATTCATCAGTGTGCTTTTACCA
>JAQUTH010000106.1 GCA_028709885.1 Flavobacteriales bacterium | reverse complement strand
TTATTGGGGTAGTATGTTGGTGGGTCGTCTTATAGCCAGCGCACTCTCCAAAGTATCAGCACGTACACAGTTGACAGTAACATCTATTATAGCTACATTACTCTGCATTATAGCTATAACAATAAAACAACCTTGGGTAATAGTCGGAATGGGACTTACACACTCAGTGATGTGGAGTGCAATATTCACTCTTGCCATAGATGGGCTTGGTAAATACACTTCCAAAGCATCAGGAGTACTTATGATAGGTGTTCTCGGTGGAGGAATCATTCCTCTTGTACAGAGTATGTTGGCAGACTATTTAGGAGGATACCACTACACATGGATTCTTATTATAGCGTGTGAATTATTCCTTATATTCTACGCATTGGTAGGTTCACGTCATGGTGAAGAAAAATTAGACTGATTTTATTGGATAAATATTTAAAACTAAAAGCCCGCCACTTTCGTGGCGGGCTTTTTATATGTGAAATAAATTACTGATTCAAAACATTGACCAAAGCCACCGAAAAAAGAGCAGCAGTTTCGGTGCGCAGACGACTATCACCCAAACTAATAGGCGTATAACCATTTTTTAAAGACATCTCCACCTCCGCAGGTGAGAAATCGCCCTCAGGACCTATTAAAATGCAAATGTCATCTTTACCCACTACTGCATCTTTTAGTAAAAGACGCTCCATATCTGCCATACAATGCGCAATGAATGTGTTTTTGCAATGGTTGTTTTTTACAAAAGTCTTAAAATCAACCGCAGGATTAAGAATAGGGAACACAGATTTAAGAGATTGTTTGGCAGCAGAAACTACTATTTTCTCGCCACGTTCAGCATTAAAGACCTTTCGCTCACTACGCCCACAGATAAGCGGAGTAATCTCATCAACACCTATCTCGGTGGCTTTTTCCAAAAACCATTCCATACGGTCATTTATTTTGGTGGGAGCAACAGCTAAGTGTATGCGATAATTGCGTTTTTGGGTATCGGGTAAATATTCGTTTACACTCACCATAGCAGAAGAAGCAGATTGGTTTTGCAATGTCCCACCAATGATGATTCCTTTGCCGTTGGTAACAAAAATATCCTCTCCCATATTCATACGGAGTACTTTTACCGCATGATGACTTTCATCTTTGGGTAGAGAAAAAACAGAATCATTTTCTGTTAAGTCAGGGGCGTAGAATAGTTGCATATCTATAAAGAATAACGAGCGGACGCCATGACGGTCGCATCTGTGAAATCATTTTTTAAGTATTTGAAATAACCAGTTACAGCTATCATAGCAGCGTTATCGGTGGTAAATTTAAGACTGGGCAAATGCAAGGTCAAATGTTGTTTTTCCGCCATTTCTGTTAGCGCGCATCGCAGTCCTGAATTGGCAGAAACACCACCAGCTATAGCCACAGATGTTATACCTGTTTCTTTGATAGCTTTTTTGAGCTTTCGCAAAAGAATATCTATAATGGTGTACTGCACGCTGGCGCAAATATCGTCCATATTTTCAGCTATAAAATCAGGATTTTCACGTACTTTTTTCTCAATGAAATACAGAACGTTGGTTTTAAGACCAGAAAAACTAAAATCCAGCCCTTTGACATCGGGACGAGAAAAAACAAAGGCATCTTTGTTGCCCACTTTGGCTTTTGCATCTATGTGAGGGCCAGCAGGGTAAGGCAAAGAAAGGACTTTTCCTATCTTGTCAAATGCTTCTCCGGCGGCATCGTCTATCGTTTGTCCTAAGACGGTCATTGAAAAATACCCATCTACACGCACTATTTGGGTGTGTCCACCACTCACAGTAAGGCAGAGAAAAGGAAATTCAGGTTTTTTTTCATCACCTTTTTCATCTACAAAATTAGCCAAAATGTGTCCTTGCATGTGATTAACCTCTATCAGAGGCACATTTAAGGCTATTGCCATACTTTTAGCAAATGAGGTGCCAACTAAAAGTGAACCCATAAGTCCAGGTCCACGCGTAAAAGCTATTGCATTAACGTCTTCTTTGCGTATATTTGCTTGTTTGAAAGCGGCATCTACCACAGGGACTATGTTCTGTTGGTGTGCGCGTGAAGCCAGTTCAGGTACCACGCCTCCCCAGAGCTCATGAACTTTTTGCGAAGCTATGGCGCTGGACAAAAGATGTGTTCCTCGGACTATGGCGGCTGAGGTATCATCGCAGGATGATTCTATGCCCAAGATAATGGGTTGTAAATTATCATTTGTCATAATGACAAAATTACAAATAAATAAGACATATAATGAATAAAAAAGTCCGTATCGTTTTATACTCACTTTTGGTAGTTTTTCTACTGGGGGTAGTGGGTAGCGGACTACTCTTGTTGCCTTCGGTGCAGAGCTATCTGGGACACGTAATATCGGCTAAAATATCTCAGAATATGCCTCAGGACATATCGGTAGATAGTGTGGCGGTGTATCCCAACGGCAAGGTAATGCTAAAAGGTGTATTGGTAAAAGACCACCACAAGGATACTTTGGCTTATGTGCCAAGGGCGTATGCGTGGGCAGGGATAAGTAGCCTTCTTCGCGGCAGAATATCTATTTCAAGGGCAGAGTTAAAAGACCCTCAGGTACATATCAAAACTTACAAAGGAGAAAAATCATCCAACATAGCCATTTTTTTCCAAGAGATAAAACCTAAAAAAAAGAGTGAAAAAGCCACTCGGTTATCCATAGGAACGGCAACGATGATAGACGGTCATGTGTGCATGACTGATTATAACAAGACGGATACTCTAACACGTGAGATGTCCGTTAGTGATGTTGATGTATTGGTGAGAAATATTAAAATAGATTCTCTTAGTTATTCTTTTGACCTAAAAGCCATGAGCGCCCAGACCAATATGGGGGTTGATTTGGAAAATGCGCGTGCAAATGTCAATATTTCTCAGGATGGCATCATCATAGACGATGTTGAAATAGAAACGCCACGCTCATTTGTCAATGCCGATGCGTCTATTTATTTTCCAAAGAACGATACTTTGTCCACTTTTGGGAAGAAGATAAAACAGTCTTCCATAAATATCTACATAAATAAATGCGATGTCAATCCTGCCGATGTATCTTTCTTTTTTCCTAAGGCAAAATACCTCCCTGTGGTGTCTGTGTGGGCAAATGCTTCTTATGATAATGGCGTTGTGGATGTTAAAAAAATGCGCGTTTGGAGCGATGATGTAGCCTATGCCGAAATATTCGGAAAAGTAAACATAGCCGATACTATTTCCAAGTCAAAGAGCAAGATGATAGTGTCCAATATAGACATAAACACTGCTCGCGTGGTGGATTATTACAATTTGTTAGATGGTAAAAAGCTGAAAAAAAGTGATATAGGAAAAATCAATGCTCTCACTCAGATAAAAGGTAGCGGAGTGATAAGCACTTCTCCGTCCAATGCTACTTTTTTGGCAAATCTTCGTACACATAGGGGAAATGTCTTTTTTGATAGTGATGTAAAACACCCATGGGATAAGATAAGAGCAGAATATACAGCACATTTGAGTGTTGAAAATGTGGATATGGGTCTTCTTTCAGAAAAGGATTTTTTGGGACGTATCACCCTTATTTCAGATGTCAAAGGACGAGGATATACCAAATCTCGCGCTCAAATAGATGTCAAAGCGTATATTCCATTTGCTCAGATAAAGGGTTATACGTATTCGGGAGTTCGTTTGTCTGCACATTTGAATCATAGTGAATTGACAACACAAATAGAGGTGGATGACCCTAATCTCCAAGCTAATGTAAATAATGTGGTAATCAACGAAAACGGTGTTTATCACGATACTGGAAAAATTTTCTTAGACCAATGTAACCTTCACGCTCTTAACCTTGTAAAAGACTCTCTGGTAAATGTGCGTGGAACGATAGAAAATGACATTTATGCCAAAAATCTGAATGATGTGTTGGGAAATGTGGTTTTTTCAGAGGTTAGCTATAATAATGGCAGTAATTATTACTATATAGACCGTGTAGAGATAGCATCCACTCAGGTAAATACCCTTTCCAGACGTCTTACCATAGACGCAGATGATATTTTTAACGGGTACGTTCAGGGTAATTATCTTCTTACGGAGTTGCCATCCACTTTCACCAATGCCATTTTTAGTAAGTTCAAGGTGTACCAAAAGAAAAAGGTAACACCTATGCAGAATTATTCATTTGAGGTAGATGTTACCGCATCCAATATCAAAATAATAAACACTCCGCTTATTTTTGACGGTACAACTCATATAGACGGACGTGTGGTGGATTCTGGTGAAGCAGCCGATATCAATATATTGGCTCAAAGGGTAAATTATAACAATGTGCTGCTGGACACCCTTACCATGGCATTAAGGACAGATAGTGTTAAAATGTTGGATATGAAAGCTCAAAAGCTGATAAATCCTATGTACAGCATGGAGAATTTTACTCTTTCGGTACTCAACCATGGCGATAGTCTATCCATATCTTCCGATTTCTACAAATGGAATAGCGATAAAAAAGTGTTTTTCCGTCTGCGCGCTTATGAAAAAGAAGAAGATGACGGTACGGTGATGATAGGATTTTTGCCTTCCGATATACAGCTACAAAGCATACGTTGGGATTTAGGAGGTTATTCACCTACCAAAAACCGTGTGCTCTGGAATGTCAATACCAATAAAGTGGAGGTAGATTCACTGATGCTTACATCTGATAATGCCTATATTTTGGCACAGGGATATTATGATAGTGCTGAAAAAATGGATTTGAATCTTCATGTACATGATATAGACCTTTCACGCAGTATTTTGGTGAGAAAAACACACCCATTGCTCGGTGTTATGAATGGAGATTTTCGTCTGTATCGTGGAGAGGGAAACACCACTGTTGTACCAAGCGTAGCGGTAAGTATCAAAGGTTTAGGCATAGATACAGACGTAATAGGAGATATTTCAGTAGCAGTAAAGGCAAATCTTGCAGACAAATACATCTCAACAGCCGCTACTCTTATTAACGGTAAGCGCACATCCTTAAAATTAGACGGAGGGCTCAATATTGTAGATAAAAAATTAGTCCCTGATATATGTCTCACTCTGGATAGTCTTAATCTTGCGCCAGTGCATTATCTTCTGCCTTCGGTATTCAACACTTCTTCTGGATATGCTTCGGCTCATGTGGATGTTACGGGAGATATGTCCAATCCTACCATGAACGGTTTTGTTACCCTATATAAAACAAGACTCGGTATAGCATTTACCAATGTTGCTTATGATGTAGATGACGGCGTTAGTGTCCCTATTACCAATAGTTTCTTTTATTTCAAAAAAGTAGGCTTCAAAGATGCTATATATGGGACAGATGCCAATATGTCTGGTAGCATTTTTCATGACAACTACAAAACATGGCATTTGGATTTGGCACTGAACGCCTATAAAGCTCTCGTGTTAAATACCACCGATAAAAACAACGAACGTTTTTATGGAAAAGTGTTTGCCACAGGTACTTTTGACCTTACAGGACCTACCAATACGCTTTTGTACGATATAAAAGGTAAGACCGAAAAAGGTACAGTATTTTGTATAGATGTGGGCAGCACTTCTGATTTCAAATCTTCGGAAATGATAGAGTTTGTACCGCCAAAAACATCTCACGTGGATTCTCTTTTACTCAATCTGAAAAAGAAAATAATAAAACAAGAGGTAGTGTCCACCAATGAGATGAACATAAACATAGAAGCAGAACCAGAGGCTGTCCTTCAAATATATATGGACAAGGCTGTGGGGCATATGCTGGAAGGACGTGGCAAGGGAAAAATGTATATGCACCTTTCTCCAAAGGGTACTTTCACTATGGATGGACATTATGAACTGGCATCGGGGAACTATGATTTTGTGTACCAAAACCTCTTCAAACGTAAATTTACCCTGATACCAGGAGGAAATATAACGTTTGACTCAGACCCCTCTAACCCTCTTATAGACTTTTCTGCTACCTATAAAACGAATACCAAACCAGCAGCATTCCTCACCACAGTGAGTGAAAATGCCCGCGAGGAAGTGCTTATGACCATACATCTGACAGGAGCTCTCACCGCACCGGTATATACTTTTAATATAGAAATGCCAAAAGCAGCCGAGAATGTTCGCGAGGAGTTGGCATACCGTATATCAGACCAAGAGCAGCTAAACCAGCAGTTTATATCTCTTATGGCTCTGAACACTTTTTCCAATACAGGAGGCGAAAACCAAAATCCTAACATGGTGGCAACAGGCGTAGCAGGTCTTACAGCCAGTATGCTTTCCAACCAATTTTCCAACATTGTCCAGCGGTTTGTCAATGACATAGACATAAACGTAAACCTCAATACCTCTACCGATAAATACACTGGAACCACTGGTAGTACAGATTTTGAAGTGGCAATATCCAAAAAACTATTTAACGATAGGGTAACTGTAAACGGTGTTGTGGGTGTGCCTACGGGTTCTTCGCAGTCTAATTTAGTAGGCGACGTAGAAGTGGAATACAACATCAGCAACGACGG
>JAQUTH010000105.1 GCA_028709885.1 Flavobacteriales bacterium | reverse complement strand
ATGCTGGCAGCGGACTTTAAGCCTTCACGTTTGGAAGCCCTCAAAACAGTTGCTTCGGATTTTGTACAAGGGCGTTCGGCAGACCGTGTGGCTTTGGTTACCTACGCCTCAGAGGCTTTTACCCAAACACCTCTGACTACCGATAAACGCGTTATAGTTCAGGCTATCCAAAACCTCCGTCAAGGACTCATAGGAGAAACAACTGCCATTGGCATGGGACTTGGTACTGCAATAAACAGATTGAAGGACAGCGAGGCAAAGAGTAAAGTCATCATCCTTCTTACCGACGGAGTGAATAACGATGGTTTTGTAGACCCGCGTACAGCGTCTGATATAGCCAAAAAGCTGGGAATAAAGGTTTATACCATAGGTATAGGCACTAACGGTTTAGCTGATTATCCAGTGGCAAAAGACCCTCGCACAGGACGTATCATTTACCAAAAAGCGCCTGTTGAGATAGACGAGGCTCTTCTTCGCGATATTGCACAGAACACAGGTGGTAAATATTTCCGTGCTACGGATGAAAACAAGCTCAAAGAGATATACAAAGAGATAGATTCATTGGAAAAGAGCAAAGTGGAGGACATCAAATTCTATAACTATGATGAGATGTTCCGCGAATGGCTCTTGGCTGCGTTGGTGCTACTCCTTTTGGAAATAGTATTGCGTCAGACCTTATACAAAGGATTTTTGTAAACGAAAAAAGAGAATGTCATGTACGAATTAGACAAACCGATATATTTTTATCTTTTACTGCTCATACCTGTCATGTGGGGGCTTTTTGCCTACGCTTTGGCATACAGAAAGAAAAGACAAGAGGCTTTTGCTTCTTCAAAACTGCTGATGACATTGGCTCCATACCGCAGCACTACTGCTTTGGTGTGGAAATACATTCTGTATAGTTTGAGTATTATTTGTATCACTCTTGCGCTGGTAAACCCTCGTATTGGCACTAAGATAGAAAAAGTAAAGATGCAGGGCTCTGATGTGGTCTTTGCTCTGGATATTTCTCTTTCCATGAAGGCTGAGGATGTTACACCAAACCGTCTTAGTAAGGCAAAACAGATAATATCTCGTACAGTAGATGCTTTGGGTGGCGACAGAATAGGTATAGTGGTGTATGCTGGCAGCGCTTACCCTCTGCTCCCTATCACGAGCGATTATTCTGCTGCCAAAATGTTTCTCGGTACAGCAGAACCCGGCATGGTTTCTTCACAAGGAACGAGTCTTGGCGAGGCGATAGTTATGGGGCAGAAATATTTTGATGACCCTACTGTCAAAAACAAACTCTTGGTCATCATTTCCGATGGAGAAGACCATGACGAGGATTTGGATGCCAAAAGTATTGCCTCAGCTGCTCACGATGCTGGTATCAAGATTTACACCATAGGAGTTGGTACTACCTCTGGTGGTCCTATTCCTTTTCGTGGACTCGACGGACTTATTTCTTCTTATAAAAAAGATAGTCAGGGCGAAGTGGTTGTTACCAAAGCCCAACCCGATGTTCTCAGCAGCATAGCTCAGAGTGCTGGTGGAGAATATATAGACGGTACTTCCACGCAAAAAGTGGTAGATAAAATCACCGATATTTTAGGAAAAGGAGAAAAAAATGAATACGGTATGACTGAAATAGTGGAATACAAAGACCGCTATCAGTGGTTTGCGGGAGCGGCTCTTTTGTTTATGATAGCAGATATTCTTATGGGTTACCGCCGGAACCGCTGGATGAGCCGTTATAATCTCTTTGGAGAGGAACGTCCCGAGGATGAAGATTAGTAGATTTAAATGATTACGAAGATGAAAAAGCACTTTTTTACATATAAATATATCTTGGCAATGGCTCTCTGTGCTGTGTTTGGCATATATGTAAACGCACAGAATACCATGAAAAAGGATTTTCTAAAAGAAGGTAACAAGGCTTACAAAAAAGCCCAATACCCAATAGCAGATTCGCTTTTTTCCATGGCTGTGGCTATGGACAGCACCTACGCCACTGGTTTTTATAACAAGGCAAACGCTTTGTATTTGGGAGGTGATGCTGCGGCGGCTAAGCAGTCTTGGATGAAATCACTGATGCTAACACCTGAGGAAGACAAAAAAGCGGATATTCTGTATAATCTGGGCGGTATAGAAATGGACGGTAAGAACTATGCCGAAGCTATAAAACTGTACAAAGATGCTTTGCGACGCAACCCTGAGGACGAACAGGCTCGGTACAATCTCGCTTTGGCTCAGCAACTCTTAAAAGACCAGCAGAAAAACAACCAAAACCAGAACGACCAGAATAATCAAAATCAAAACAACAAAGACCAAAATAAAGACCAAAACAACCAGAACGATAAAAACAAAGATAATAAAGATAATAAAGATAATAAGGACAATAATCAGAACGACCAAAACAAAGACCAAAATAACCAGAACGATAAAAACAAAGATAATAAAGATAACAAGGACAATAATCAGAACGATAAAAACAACGATAAAAAAGACAATAATCAGAACGACCAAAATAAAGACCAAAATCAAAACAATAATAATGGTGGTGGCAACCAAAATCAAAACAAAGACCAAAAGAACAACCCTTCTGGTGGCGGTTCACAGCCTCAACGCTCTCCTTCACAACTTTCTCCTCAGGACCAACAGATGCTAAATGCCATAGCAGGACAAGAGAAAAAAACTCAGGAAAAAGTAAAAGGCGAGAAAGTACAAGGTGTTGGCAAAAAATCCACCAAAGATTGGTAATTTTGCATATTGTTAATTCTTTCATATCATGACACAGAATACAAACTTCATTTTTCATTTTTCATCACATAGCATAAATCGTATATGCTCTGTCTTGTTATGTTTATGGGCAGTGCTTTTATCTGGTTATGCGTATGCTCAAAGTCCTGTTTCTGTCAGTGTTACCAAGAAAAACATGGCCGTGAATGAAAACATCGCATTGGAAATAACAGCCAACGATGAAATAGACAGCTATTCGCCCCCTGCACTTTCAGATTTCAACATTCTGTCAGGACCTTTCACCTCAAATAGCATGTCCTCTGTCTATGTCAACGGAAAAGGCAAGACTGTAAAAAAGACCACTATTTCATATATCTTACAGCCTAAAAAACAAGGTAACCTGCATATAGAATCTGCCACACTAAAAGTAGGCGGAAAAGTGTATAACACAGAACAAATAGCCATAACGGTAGGTCCTGCCGTAGAAGGACAGGCAGAACAACGTCAAAATGGTGATTTGGTAAATGCTACATCGTCTGTTCCAAAAAACAACGTGCATCTTGTAGCTACCGTTTCCAATGCCTCTCCTTACATAGGAGAGCCTATCACGGTAACGTATAAACTCTACTACCGAATGAACCTCGGACAGATTTCGGCATCAGGAATGCCAAAATTTGACTCTTTTTGGACGCAGGCATATACCGATAAAGACCTCCATGCTCAAAATGACCAGCGAGATTATTACAAAAATGAGTTGTACAACGTAGCTACTTTTTACAAAGTATTGCTCATTCCTCAAAAAGCAGGCAACCACACCATAGACCCTATAAGCATAAGCACAGTAGCTGAAATAGGTACTGGACAACTCAACTATTGGGGAGAGGAGATAACACGTGTTTCTAAGATAGATATCAGTTGCAATCGTCTTTCTATAAACGTACGTCCACTTCCTGAAAAAGGCAAACCTGCTTCATTTGAAGGGGCTGTCGGACATTACCAAATGACTACATCTCTTTCACCTGAAAAAGTCCAAACTGGCGCATCATCAACCCTTGCGGTAACGGTGAGCGGAACAGGTAACATATCGCTTATTCACCTGCCAAAACTATCTTTTCCACAAGAAATAGAGAGTTATGACCCTCAGACATCAAATGATAGCCATCTTACAGCATCTTCACTTCAAGGGACGGCTAAGGTTTCTTATATTCTAATACCTCGCCTTAAAGGCACGTACAAGATACCAGAAACGGTTTTTTCATATTTTGACCCTCGCGAGGGCAAATACATAACGCTATCTTCGGGTGAAAAAGAACTGACAGCCTCAGGTGATGCTCCTGCATCTTCTGGAATGGCACAACCGTCCACGCCTTCCAATACCGAAAAAACAAAGGTGGATTACTTGAACAACGATATTTCGTATATACAACTTTCCAATAATCTCGTACCTAAAAACGACACCCCATGGCATGAGCGTTCAGTTTTCTATATTTTGTTCCTATTGCCTTTGTGTATCATACCTTGTCTTTTAGCTAAAAAAATATGGGACAACACGGTAGATAGGAACTCCCCTGAATCACGCGCTCGCCGTGCTGCCAAGGTAGCTCTCTCTCGTATGTCAAAGGCTAAAAAAGCGTTGGATAACGGACAATACGAAGATTTTTATTGTGAAACCGAAAACGCTATTTACTCTTTCATCCAAGACAAACTGAAAATAAAGCGTGCAGACGCTTCAATAGAAAACATCGGAGGACGTCTTATAGCGCGTGGTGCAGACGCTGAAATAGCATCACAACTTACAGATACATTAGAAAAATGCAACATGGCGCGCTATGCTGGTTTTTCATCTACCACCGCGGCAGACGATTATCAAAATGCTCTTCACGCCATAGAAAATGTAAACAAAAGCATCAAAGGTTAATATTTCACGTTATGAAAAAAACATTTACTCTTAAATATTTACTCTTTGCCATAACTGCTATTTTGAGCATTTATAACGCTACTGGACAGAACGTAGATACTCTTTTCACCTCTGCCAACCAAGCTTACAAAGACGCTCAATACCAAAAAGCAGCAGACCAATACCAGCAAATCCTCACCGCTGGATACCAAAGCGCAGAACTGTACAACAACTTAGGCAATTCATATTATCGTTTGGGACAAATAGCCCCAACTATATTGGCATACGAAAGAGCCGCACTGCTCGCCCCTTCTGACAAGGACATACAGCACAACCTCACACTTGCCAGACGTCTTGCCACAGACACCATAGTGCCTCTTGGAACATCGCTGACACAAAGAGTCATGGAGGCTGTATCAAGTGTGTTTTCCGCTTCCACATGGGGCATTTTAGCCATCGTAGCAGCGTGGGCAACATTATTTCTATTTGGATTTTTCCTTTACAGCCATAATGTTGGTGTAAAAAGAATGTCATTTTATCTGTTCATCATCACTCTACTGTGTGCAGGAGCTTTTTTGGCAATGAACCGATACAACAACGCAAAGGTAAATGACTGTCCTTATGCCATAGTTACAGCGTCCAACATTACCATAAAAAGTGAACCGAGCGATGCCGGGGGCGATGCTTTCATCCTGCATGAGGGAGCAAAACTCGCCATTGAGGAGTCTTTGGATAAATGGTACAAAATACGCATTGCCGACGGAAAAACTGGTTGGATACCTACGTGGGCTATTGAGAAAATTTGATATTCTATTTGAAGAACTAAAAAAGCCGCCATTCAGGCGGCTTTTTTAATACCAAAACGACATTATTATTTCAGAACGTTATCATTAAAATACTGCAAACCGCGCAATTTAACATCTGCAACACCATAACGCACATCATCATAAAGCTCAGGCACAGGCACCGCCACGCAAAAAGTGCGCGCAGCCTTAGCTGCCACCACCCCATTTACAGAATCCTCAAACACCAAACACTGCTCTGGCTTAACACCCAAACGATTGGCACATAAAAGGTATATCTCTGGATGAGGCTTTCCAAAAATGACTTCGTCCCCAGTGCAAAGCACGTCAATGTCATCCGTTATGCCTACCCTTTTAAGGAAATTGACCGCCACACTTCGCGGAGTGGAAGTAGCTACACCCAATGGCAATTTTCCCTTTTTCACAAAATCCAAAATATTGGAAATACCGTCCATAACGCGCCCATGATCTAACACCAATTCGCTGACACGCTGGCATATCATATCTTCTATCAGTTGCTTGGAATACTCTTTTGAAGGATGCGCATCCCACACGGCACTGACTATATCACCTACGCGTACTCCTTGATAATTAGCAACATCATCAACGGTATAAGGTATTTTCACCTCTTTCATCACCGCCAGCATAGCCTCACCCCATGACGGTTCAGAATCTATAAGCACACCGTCCATATCAAAAATTACAGCTTTTATCTCTCTCATTTTCAATTAAAAAATTTCACTTTGCACAACGCTACAATATCAAAGAAAAGAATAAAACTCACCACCGAGACCACAGTAGATAGTATTTGCTTTTCCTCAAAATAGTAATATACCGAACGGCGATTCCTTAGAACTCCCAATGTCCAAGCTCCAAATTTCCGTATCATTCTGTTTATTTTTAGCATTGTAAAAGCTATTTTGTACATAAAAAAGCCTCATGTCCAGCATGAGGCTTCTTTTTATTCTTTTATCATCTGAATGAATTGGTCAAATAGATAAGATGCGTCATGTGGTCCAGGACCCGCCTCAGGGTGATACTGCACAGAGAAGCATTTTTTGCCCTTGATACGAATACCTGCCACTGTGTGGTCATTGAGATGTTCATGCGTTATGATGATATTATCTGCT
>JAQUTH010000104.1 GCA_028709885.1 Flavobacteriales bacterium | reverse complement strand
CACCTGTGTCTATGACCGAAAAAGATACTCCGTTCCAGTCGCTTTTACCGTAATGGCGGTCTCTGGTAACGCCAGAAACAGAATCTACTATGGCGCGACGAGACTGTACCAGACGGTTGAAAAAAGTAGATTTGCCCACATTTGGACGCCCTACTATTGCTAATATATTTGGCATTTGTTATTCGTTTAATGTTATAAAATTACAGTTTTTTATTCAAAATGCGCATTCAGTGAAGGCTTATTTGATAAAATTAATTTTTTTGCTGTAAATATTGATGAAACGCTTTTGCAGTGTGTGTCCTGCATTTTTTATGCCTGTACAGCTCACTAATACAGTGCATAGTGTGCAAAGTTACGAAGAAAAAATCGTTTTTAACACATCTCAGTTCAGATTTGCACTGTTACTGCTATCTTTTTCTTTAATAATGATGGAATATACCCAAACGTATTTACCCCAATGTCCATAATAAACTCTGTATCGGCGGATTACACGCTCTTTTTTAACTAATGCCCCACCAAAAAAGCCATTTTCATGTATCATTTTAGGTAATCGCACCACAAAATCTATCAGATATAATTTGCTATCTCCCGTGATTTTAAACAGAGCCTCTTTGGCACTCCAAATTATAGACATACGTATAAGACTCATTTCACGCTCTTCTTTTTTCTCCTTAGGGCGCACAAAACGGGACATTACGTATTGTAATTTCTTGCTTATTTTCTGAATATCAATACCTATTGGGTAGTCAGACACCGCAACGCACACCACATGAGACGTGTGGCTTATGCTGATGTAACGTCCGCTGTGCAAAAAAGGTTTGCCGTTTTTGTCATAGTACAAATCGGTATCACTTATGCCCATTCGGTACATTAAAAGTCTGGATGCAAGTATCTCACACCTACGTCTTTGGCTACGAATTTTAGATATTTTTTCTATTGTTGAAGGGGAAAGACTAATACCGGCGCGCATGGATTTTTCACTTTCCACCGCGTGCCAAAAACCTATTCTGGCATTGTTTTCGTATTTTTCTTCTATAAATGGCATTTTAATTGATGCTGTTGGAACGTAAAATTTCTGACATTTCCTTTTGCAATTCCTCAGCTTTTTCGCCTGCTATTTTTGCAAAATCAAGATCACCACTGGCGTAAATAATACCTCGTGATGAATTGACCAAAAGACCACAGTTTTCATTCATTCCGTATTGACATACCTGTGCCAAAGAGCCTCCCTGAGCACCTACACCGGGTACTAAAAGAAAATTTTGCGGTACTATTTTTCTAATGTCTTTAAAATATTCTGCTTTTGTGGCACCAACAACGTACATCATATTTTCCTTTGACCCCCAATTCATTGATTCTTTCAGTACTTTTTCAAAAAGTCTTTCTCCGCTTTTTATCTCTGAGAACTGAAAATCAAATGCGCCATTGTTAGACGTAAGCGCCAAAAGGACTACCCATTTCCCGTCAAAACCTGTAAATGGAGTAACGCTGTCGCTTCCCATGTATGGTGCTACCGTTACTGCGTCTGCTTGCATGGTTTGGAAAAAAGTGCGGGCGTACATGGCAGATGTGTTTCCGATGTCGCCTCGTTTAGCGTCGGCTATGATGAGAATTTCTGGATAATTAGTCTTGATGTAGGCTATTGTTTTTTCCAGTTGTTGCCATCCTGATGCTCCTTCGGCTTCAAAAAATGCTGTATTGGGCTTAAAAGCTACTGCAAAAGGGGCTGTGGTGTCTATTATCTGTCGGCAAAAAGAAAAAAGAGGTTCTTTTTCACTTAGCAAATGCTTCGGTATTTTTTTTATGTCAGGGTCAAGACCTACACATAAAAAACTCTTTTTTTTCTTTATATTTTGTGCCAACTGCGTGTAATTCATCTCTTTATTTCTTTCTTTGTGAATACATCCATTTCATAAAATCCTTTTCTGCAAAGGCTTGATACCAACTTCCGTGTCCTACGCCAGGATATTCGGTGTAATATACTTTTACATTTCCATTTTTAGTTAGTGTGCGGTAGGCACTGCGTGAACTTTCTACCGAAACGGCTTGGTCATTGTCTCCATGAAATATTCTGAAAGCTGTTTTTGTGTTAAGAGGCAATAATTCGTCTTTTGCCCATCCACATATAGGTGTAGCAGATGCAAAAAGATTTGGATAACGGCTTACCATGCTGAATACTCCATGCCCTCCCATAGATAGTCCTATGATGTGTATTTCATCTTCATCTATCTGAGGTAGAGCTGAATAGCTATCTACAAGTTCTTTTAGCGTAGCGAGCATATTGCTATTATCTGTTCCTACCCATGTTTTACCTTCGGGGCATTGTGGAAAAATGACGTACGCTGGGTATTTTTCTATGTTGGCTGGGTTTAGAAACATTTGTCCGCCGTGAGTTAGCTGTTTTTCATTGTCTGCTCCTCTTTCGCCACTGCCATGAAGAAATAATACCAAAGGGTAGTGCAGTCCTTTTAGTGTTTGCTCTGGGGCTAACAGTCTGTACAGCAGTGTGTCTCCTTTTTCAGATACAAAGGTTCGTTTTTCGTACTGTGGTGCTTTTTGTGCTGTTAGGGTGATGCTCATCATCACCGATATGATTAAAAGTAGATGTTTCATAGAAAAAATATTATTCGTCAGCTTCTTTGAGTTTTTCTGCATTTTCGGCAATGGTAAGCTCATCTATTATCTTTTGAATATCACCGTTCATAATATCGGCCAAGTTATACAGAGTAAGACCTATACGGTGGTCGGTAACACGCCCCTGAGGATAATTGTAAGTGCGTATTTTGGCACTACGGTCTCCTGTTGAAACCATAGATTTACGTTTCTGAGCCTCTTCTTCCAATCTTTTTTGGTTTTCCATTTCAAAAAGACGAGAACGAAGTACTGTCATACATTTTTCAAAGTTTTTCATCTGAGAACGCTCATCTTGACACTGCGCCACTATACCAGTAGGTATGTGAGTGAGGCGCACAGCGGAATAAGTGGTATTGACAGACTGCCCCCCAGCACCGCTGGAACAGAACGTGTCCTTGCGAATGTCTTTCGGGTCTATGTAAATA
Organism: Flavobacteriales bacterium; assembly: GCA_028709885.1. GTDB lineage: Bacteria > Bacteroidota > Bacteroidia > Flavobacteriales > UBA1820 > Merdimorpha. Next base: position 3,542 of record JAQUTH010000104.1, on the reverse strand, counting down.
TCAAATTCTTCGGCCTCGGGCATTACGATGCAAGTAGCGGCAGAAGTGTGCACACGTCCTTGTGTTTCTGTGGCAGGTACTCGCTGAACGCGATGTACTCCGGCTTCAAACTTCATGGTACCGTAAACGTCCTCGCCAGATAGTTTGAAGATGATTTCTTTGTATCCGCCGGCTGTTCCTTCGTTAAAGTCCATTACTTCCTGCTTCCAACCTTTGCTTTCTGCGTATTTTGAGTACATTTTGTACATATCACCAGCAAAGATGGCGGCTTCGTCGCCTCCTGTTCCTCCGCGGAGTTCCACAACGGCGTTTTTGGCGTCAGCTGGGTCTTTTGGTATAAGGAGTATTTTTATCTCTTCTTCCAACGGTGCTATCTGAGGCTCTGCATCGTCCAATTCAGCTTTTGCCATTTCGGTCATCTCTGGGTCATTGCCTCCTTCTTTAAGTATTTCGCGCGCTTCGGCTATGTTGGATGTTAGTGTTTTGTATTTTTTGTACACTTGCATTATTTTTTCCAACTGCTTGTACTGACGTCCGAGTTCTACATACCGTTTTTGGTCTGCTATGACCTCTGGCTGTATGATAAGGTCTGCTATTTCGTCAAAACGGTTTCTCAGCCCTTCTAACCGTTCTAATAGTGATGTTGCCATTTATTTTCCTTCGTGTTTTTCTAAAATATTAATACTCAAAAGTTCCCATAGGAGAAGAAATAGTCAGTTTTTTACCCTCAGAAGAAGCCTCCACACGTCCTACCACTTGGGCATGAATACCAAAGGACTCTGAAATAGCAATGATTTTATCTGCTATATTTTCAGGAACATAGAACTCCATACGATGTCCCATATTGAACACCTGATACATCTCTTTCCAGTCTGTACCACTTTCCTTTTGAATCATAGCAAAAAGAGGAGGTACAGGGAACATATTGTCTTTAATTATATGCAAATCATTTACAAAATGCAGTATTTTGGTCTGCGCACCGCCAGAACAGTGAATCATACCGTGAATATCTCCACGCAGAGAATCCAATACCTTTTTCACTACCGGAGCATACGTACGGGTAGGGGAAAGAACCAGTTTGCCAGCATCCAGCGGAGAACCCTCCACCGCATCGGTCAGTTTTTTAGAACCAGAGAAAACCAATTCATTAGGAACAGCATGGTCATAACTCTCGGGGAATTCATCTGCCAAGGCATGAGTGAAAACATCATGACGAGCAGAAGTAAGCCCATTTGAACCCATACCGCCGTTATATTCAGTCTCATAAGTAGATTGACCATAAGAGGCTAACCCAACTATTACATCGCCAGCCTTTATGTTAGCATTATTTATCACATCGCTACGACGCATACGGGCAGTAACAGTACTATCCACTATTATTGTGCGTACCAAATCTCCTACATCGGCGGTTTCGCCACCAGTTGAAATTATGTTTATACCATAAGAGCGCATTTGAGCTAAAAGTTCCTCAGTGCCGTTTATAATAGCGGCTATCACCTCACCCGGTATAAGGTTTTTGTTTCGTCCAATAGTGGAAGAAAGTAAAATGTTATCAGTAGCACCCACGCACAAAAGGTCGTCTATGTTCATGATGAGCGCATCCTGAGCTATGCCTTTCCATACAGAAAGGTCTCCCGTTTTTTTCCAGTACATATACGCCAAAGAAGACTTAGTACCAGCACCGTCGGCGTGCATGACAACGCAATGTTCGTCGCTGCCACCCAAGTAATCAGGTATTATCTTGCAGAAAGCCCCAGGAAAAAGACCCTTATCAACATTTTTAATAGCATTGTGTACATCTTCCTTTGAAGCGGAAACACCGCGTCCGGCATATCTTTTACTTACTTCCATAATTTTAGGCAAAGCCTTGATTTATTTATATATGTGTTTAAAATTAAAGTTCCAATTCCTCACTCAAATGAGTGGTCAGCTCCTTTTCATCCTTCATAACTTCTATCGTATCGCCTTTTATGTAGCTCACCTTGCCACGTTCCTCAGACACCACTATACACGCAGCATCGGACTTTTCGCAAATACCCACAGCAGCGCGGTGTCTGGTGCCATATTCCTCAGGCAAGTTCTTATCTCTGGACACAGGCAAAATAACACGAGTAGCCACTATACGCCCGTTTTCTATCACTATTGCTCCGTCATGAAGAGGACTGTTTTTATAGAAAATACTCTCCAAGATACTCTGGGTAGGTATAATGTTTTGAACATCACCTACGGTAGCCTCATTGAGGTCAAAGACCGATTTTTTTATCACTATCAAAGCACCAGTACGCGTTTTTGCCATTTCAAAACAAGCAGCCGATATTTCTTTTACATCCAGTTTTTCAGGGATATTAGATTTTCGTTTCATCCGAGAAAAAAGATGTTTTACAAAGAAATTGTTAGTGCCTATAATCATAAGAAAACGACGTATCTCCTGCTGGAAAAGTATGACCAAAGCCAAAACACCTATACTCATGAACTGTCCCAAAATACCACTTAAAAGTGTCATTTGCAGAGCCTCCACCAGTTTCCACAGTAGAAACAAAGCCGCTATACCTATAAAGATATTAACAGCAACAGTACCACGCACCAAACGGTACGCCTGATATACCAAAAACACCACCACAGCAATGTCTATGAAGTCTTTTATTCCAAAAGAAATAGCCTCTAACATATCTTTATATTTTTTGTTTACCTAAGAAATCAAGGCACCGGTATACCGAAAATATCGTACACTCCGGCAGAAGTAACCTCCACCTTGACAAAATCTCCCACAGGCACTCTCCATTTTGATTTATCTATGAAAACGTCGCAATCTACATCAGGACTATCATACTGAGTACGCCCAACGTAAACATCGGCGTTTTCGCTGTCTATCATCACTTTGAGAGTTTTTCCTATCTTTTCTTCATTTTTTTGACATGAAATCTCTTTTTGAAGCTCCATAAGCTCCTCAACGCGGCGTTGTTTTACCTCTTGTGGTACATCATCTTCCAGTGTAGCGGCGTAAGTACCCTCCTCTTCGCTGTACGCAAAACAGCCCATACGGTCAAATTTCTGCTGTGCCACCCACGTTTTCAGCTCTTCAAATTCCTCTTCTGTTTCACCCGGGTAACCAACTATGAGAGTGGTGCGGATAGCCACATCGGGAATGCGTTTTCTCAAACTATCCAAAAGTGCGTTTATCTGCTCTTTGTTGCTACCGCGTTTCATAGACGTTAGTATGCGGTCCGAAATGTGTTGCAGTGGAATATCAAGATATTTGCACACCTTAGGTTCGGTAGCCATAACATCCAATACATCGTCTGGAAAACCATGAGGGTAAGCATAGTGCAGACGTATCCATTCTATGCCGTCTATCTGGGCTATCTGACGGATAAGGTCTGCCAAACAACGTTTTTTATAGAGGTCAAGTCCGTAATAATTGAGGTCTTGTGCTATCAGAATAATCTCTTTTGTACCGTTTTGAGCCAGTTTTTCAGCCTCAGAGACTAACTGTTCCATAGGCACAGAAACGTGGCGTCCACGGATAAGCGGTATGGCGCAAT
>JAQUTH010000103.1 GCA_028709885.1 Flavobacteriales bacterium | reverse complement strand
AGCAACTATCGCGCTGTGGAGGCTCTTTGCCGTCTGAAAAAAGTAAAACCCGAAAAAGCTAATTTTTCATTCATCTGCTCAGACTTGTCCAATCTTTCACTCTACGCCCGCCAGATAGACAATTCTCTTTTCAAGATACTAAAACGCACTCTGCCTGGTCCTTACACTTATATTTTACCTGCTGGTGCTGGTCTGCCAAAACTTTTCAAAGGTAAAAAGACTGTCGGTATCCGCGTGCCAGATAACAACATACCACGTGAGATAGTCCGTCTTTTGGGGCATCCTATCATCTCCACTTCCGTGTATGACGAAGATGAGCTATTGGAATACACCACAGACCCGTCCCTGATAGCTGAACGCGTGGGTAATTTTGTGGACATAGTCATAGACGGCGGATATGGTAAAAACGTGGCTTCTACCGTCGTTTCGTTGGTAAATGGTTACCCAGAAATAATACGTGAGGGCGCAGGCGACATAAACGAAATAATATAAACGTATGAAGATAATTTGTGTAGGAAAAAATTATTACAGCGCATTAGCTGGCGCACCAAAACCAACAACTCCTCTTATTTTCTTAAAACCTGACAGCGCCATTCTACCTTCGGGCAATCCTTTTTTCATACCAGAATTTTCACAAAAAATGATGGCGGAGGTGGAAATAGTCATCAGAATATGCCGTCTTGGCAAGTTCATTTCAGCCAAATTTGCCCACAAATACTACGACGCAGTAACCGTAGGGGTGGATTTCACGGCGGAAGATGTACAAAAAGACGCTATTGCCAAAGGTCTGCCTTGGGAGCTTTCTAAGGGTTTTGACGGGAGCGCCGTTATAGGGCATTGGATGCCGATAGAGGATTTTTCGGTGGAAAAAATACATTTTTCTATGGATAAAAATGGAGAACCTTTGCAGGCGGGATGCTCCGATGATTTGATTTTTTCGGTAGATAAAATCATAGAGTATGTATCTGAGTATTACACTCTTAAAATAGGCGATGTCATCTTTACTGGCGCACCGTGTGCTTCGGTACAGGTAGCAGTAGGAGATGTTTTTAGCGGGAAAATAGAGAATAAAGACGCTTTTACTCTTAAAATCAAATAAATGATGCGTTTTTTTAGCATAAAAAATGATTTTTGAAGTGGTAAAATATGCTAAAAATATGACGAAAATCATTTTTTTTCAGCTCTAATATTCATCACTTTACATGCTTGTAAAAATGTTTTCTAACAAGAGCGTAAAAATCACTTTTACAGTATGTTAACTCTAAACACGAAGGAAAAAATTAAACAAGAATATTAATCATTAAATCAACAATTAAAAAATGGCTAATTTGGATTTATCAAAGTACGGCATCAAAGGTGTGAAAAATGTATATCACAACCCTTCGTACGAACAACTTTTCAAAGATGAGACAAACCCTGCTCTTCAAGGTTACGAAAAAGGACAACAAACTGAGCTTGGCGCAGTAAACGTTATGACTGGTGTATATACAGGACGTTCTCCTAAGGATAAATTCTTTGTAATGGATGACACTACAAAAGATACAGTATGGTGGACATCAGACGCTTACAAAAACGACAACAAACCAGTATCTCAATCTACATGGAACGCTCTTAAAGACCTTGCTGCCAAAGAGCTTTCAAACAAAGACCTTTACGTTGTAGATACATTCTGCGGTGCAAACGAGAACTCTCGCCTTAAAATCCGTTTTATATGCGAGGTAGCATGGCAGGCTCACTTTGTTAAAAATATGTTTATCCGCCCTACCGAAGAAGAACTTGCCAACTATGGTGAACCTGATTTCGTGGTAGTAAACGCATCAAAAGCAAAAGTAGAGAACTTCAAAGAATTGGGTCTGAACTCAGACACTGCCGTTGTTTTCAACCTTACTGAAAAAATGCAGGTTATCCTTAACACATGGTACGGTGGTGAGATGAAAAAAGGTATGTTCTCTTACATGAACTACCTTCTTCCTCTTAACGGTATGGCTTCTATGCACTGCTCCGCAAACACTAACGAAAAAGGCGAAACAGCTATTTTCTTCGGTCTTTCAGGAACAGGTAAAACTACCCTTTCAACAGACCCTAAACGTCAGCTAATAGGTGATGACGAACACGGATGGGACGACGAAGGTGTATTCAACTTTGAAGGCGGATGCTACGCAAAAGTTATCAACCTTGACAAAGAATCTGAACCAGACATCTACAAAGCTATCCGTCGCGACGCTCTTCTTGAAAACGTAACAGTTGATGCTAACGGCAAAATAGACTTCGCAGACAAATCTGTAACAGAAAACACACGTGTATCTTACCCTATATATCACATAGACAACATCGTAAAACCAGTATCAAAAGCACCAGCTGCTAAGAAAGTTATCTTCCTTTCTGCTGACGCATTCGGTGTACTTCCTCCTGTATCTATCCTTACACCAGAGCAGACTAAGTACTACTTCCTATCTGGTTTCACAGCAAAACTTGCTGGAACAGAACGTGGTATCACAGAGCCAACACCTACATTCTCTGCTTGTTTCGGAGCTGCATTCCTTTCTTTGCACCCAACAAAATATGCACAAGAATTGGTAAAGAAAATGGAGAAATCAGGCGCTACCGCTTATCTTGTAAACACAGGATGGAACGGAACAGGCAAACGTATCTCTATACGCGACACCCGTGGTATAATAGACGCTATTCTTGACGGTTCAATAGACAAAGCCGCCACTAAACAAATCCCTACATTTGATTTCAAAGTACCAACAGCTCTTCCAGGTGTAGACCCAGCTATCCTTGACCCACGCGACACATATGCTGACGCAAAAGTTTGGGAAGAAAAAGCTCAGGATTTGGCAGGACGCTTCATCAAGAATTTCGCTAAATACACTGATAATGCCGAAGGTAAAGCTTTGGTAGCAGCAGGTCCAAAATTGAAATAATACATTTCAGTTTATAATCCCAACGAGCGGTGCGCATGCGCACCGCTCGTTTTTTTATGGTCAATATTTTTACCTTCCTCCGCAAAGAACCATGCGGACAAAAGGCACCTTACTCAAAATTTTATAAATAATCCAACAAAGTGCTACCACCACCACCACTGACAATAAATAAAGGACAGAGGAAGCCATATCCCCTGCATCAGGGAACATATATATAAGAGCTTTTCTGAGCATCAAAATAAGTGTATAATGGCACGCAAATATCACAAAAGCAAAAGCAACATCGTTTTTCTGAGCCTTGAACCCTTTTTTATAGAAAAAATCTCCTATCCAAAAGAAAATAGGAATAGCCAAAATATACATCAAACGCTGAGATATCAACGCCAGAATGACATCATCGGTAAAAAAATGCAAATAATTATGCAACAATAAGAGCAACACCTCAGCACTTATAACATAAAAAATAACTCTTCTATGAGCGTATATCATATTTATTTTTCGTTCACCCATGTATGAGCCTATACCAAAGAAAACGATGCTTGCCTGAGGAGTAGCCATATTGTACGTTACGCACCATAGCATTACAAGCGGCACTATCCACCACATTTTAAGTCTTTTATTTAGCCAATAGATAATAGGAGCCAGCAATGAAAGTATCATCAGGTTTCTAATGAACCAAAAAGGCGAAAGTATCGGTGTGCCATTACCAGCATTCCAATCTCCACAGTCCCAGAATGACCTGAAAAAATCAATTAAGGAGTATGAATATATTATGTTATGGTCATTGGTGAAATATTTTGCGGTAGCGGGGATAAGTTGCAAAGACAAGTACAACCCCAATGTCATAATGTTCCAAAGGATGTACGGCACAAAAAGTGTTTCTAATCTGCGTTTCCATTTGGATACATAGTCTATTTTTGGGATGCGTTCATGTAAAAAAAACAAATAACCAGATATAAAAAAGAATACTGGAACGGCTACATTTCCCAAGACAAGAGATAGTTCATAGCTGACAAAAGTGTACAAATCTCCATTTTTACCAGTCCATTCCATGTTTTGAGTAGCTGTGTATGAATGCAATAGCACCACCGTTATAATAAGAGGTACACGCAAAAGATTTATGATACGGGACATCGGCAAAACGTCATGTTCAGTATAAGCGCACATATCTGTATTATCTATCTGCATATTCACTAATATTTAGTGTAAATTTAGCGAAAAATGATGTATATACAGACGATTTTTAAAATAAAATCGTCCCTTGAATAAAGGGACGATTATCTTTTTTATCAAAAAACTATTATTTGGTAATGATGCGTTCTTTGATACGTGCTTTTTTACCTGTAAGTGCGCGAAGGTAGAATATACGAGCGCGACGAACTTTACCAGATTTGTTAAGCTCTATCTTTTGGATAGCTGGCATATTGAATGGGAAAATACGTTCTACACCTACTGTTCCTGACATTTTGCGGATAGTAAATGTTTTTGTAGAGCCATCACCACGAAGCTGCATAACAACACCGCGGAAGAACTGTACACGTGATTTGTTTCCCTCGTGAATCTCGTAATACACTGTTATGGTATCACCTGCACGGAACTTAGGATAATCTTTCTTTTGTACAAAGGTATCTTGTACGTATTTAACTAAATCCATTTTAGAAAAATATATTAATGTTATTCTCAATGGTCTACATACACGCCTCTCGTCAGAGGTAGACCCGAGAGCGATACAAACACTTTCTGTATCGGTGTGCAAATGTACTACTTTTTTCTCTTTCCACAAATTTTTATCACATTAAAAAACTAATTGATATACAATTATTCACATTCATTTTTATCATATTTGATTACCTTTGCACATACGAAAAAGGATGAAAATATCAGACAATAAATACACATATCACATAATAGCCCTTATCACCATAATGGTGTGGGGTTCCACATTTGTATCCACCAAAACGCTGATACAAAACGGAATGACCCCATCGGAAATATTTTTCATACGCTTTGTCTTGGCATACGTGGGGATATGGGCAGTGAGTCATAAAAAACTTTTTTCTCAAAGCATAAAAGATGAATTGCTGTTGGCTGCAGCAGGCATCACAGGAGGCTCGCTGTATTTTTTGACAGAAAACACAGCCCTTGAAATATCACAAGCATCGGACGTATCATTCATAGTATCCTCCACACCGATACTCACAGCGTTGGCAGCATATATTTTTCACGAGGAAAAACGCCCATCGCTCATGTTTGCCATAGGAGGAGTGATAGCCATGACGGGAGTAGGATTGATAGTTTTCAACGGCAGTTTCTTTTTGAACATATCGCCATTGGGTAATATCCTGGCACTGAGCGCAGCTGCTCTGTGGGCTATTTACAGCGTGGTAATAAAACGACTTGACGGCAGATATTCATCTTCATTCATAACCAGAAAAGTATTTTTTTACGGACTGATAACTATCCTGCCTGCTTTTATTTTTTCTCCTTGGCAAGTTCAATGGGACACACTTTTAAGGCATGACGTACTGGTGAACATATTGTTTTTAGGGCTTGTGGCTTCACTTTTGTGTTTTGTAATATGGAACATAGTGATGAAAAACATAGGCGTGGTACGTGCCACCAACTACATATACATGATACCGCTGATAGCAATGATAACTTCCTCTATTTTTTTAGATGAAAAAATAACCCTTTTAGGTATTTGTGGAGCAGGAATGATACTTTTAGGAGTGTACATCAGCGGACTAAAAAAGAAAACGACAAATAAACGATGATAAAAGCAGTATTTTTTGACATAGATGGCACTCTGGTGAGTTTTAAGACACATGAAGTGCCACAGAGTACTCACACAGCAATAAAAGCGTTGCACAAAAAAGGCATCAGGACTTTTATAGCATCAGGACGCCGAAAAGCAGACATAGACCTTGTACCACTACCACCTATGGACGGATATGTTTCTCTTAACGGCAGCGTATGTTTGGATGGGGAAGGCTCATTACTCTACAAAATAGAAATACCGAAAAGCGATGTAGAGCGCGTTATAGACCTTCTAAAAACAGACAAAAAAGCATTTCCTTGCGCTTTGGTAACAGATGAAGGTATGTTTTTAGACCGTGACGGAGAAAGAATAGCCGAGTTTTACAAAACAGTTAAAGTGCCTCCACCAGCTATGATTTCCACTGAAAAATGGGCAGAGATAGCACGTAAAGGCATTAGTCAGATGTTGGGTTTTTTCACCCCAGAAAAAGAAAAAGAGATAATGAAGAAAGTTCTTCCTAACTGCAAGGCGCTACGTTGGGTGGATATTTTTGCCGATATAGTCCCTGCCTACGCCAGTAAAAGTGCAGGAATATCTCATATATGCGATATTTACGGCATAAAAACAGAAGAGACTATGGCTTTTGGAGATGGGGGCAATGACATAGATATGCTCAGTCATGTTGGAACTGGAATAGCTATGGGGCAGGCTGCTGATGAAGTAAAAAATGCTGCCAACTACACAACTTCTTCGGTAGACCAAGACGGCATTTTAAACGCTTTACTGCATTTAGGTGTACTTACAAAAGAAGATTTGACTATTTAACTGGCAGTTAAAACTAAAAAGCCCCGCCTTAGGCGGGGCTTTTTAGTTGCTGCGGATATTATATTACTATATTGATAATTTTTCCTTGCACTA
>JAQUTH010000102.1 GCA_028709885.1 Flavobacteriales bacterium | reverse complement strand
ATATTTGTCAATAACGGCCTGCTCCGCAAAAATGAATATGAAAGCGTTTTGGCACAGTACAAAGACATGGGCCTCAACATTATAGGAGTAGATGCTTCGAAAAAATTCTATTCTGCTTTGGCAGGAGTGTCAGACCCTGAGAAAAAGCGCAAGGCAATAGGAAATGCTTTTATAGAAGTATTTGACGCTGAGGCAGCTAAGATAAAAGATGCTAAATGGTTAGGTCAAGGCACTATCTACCCTGATGTGATAGAGTCTTGCTCTGTCAAAGGACCTTCGGCTACTATTAAAAGCCACCACAATGTAGGCGGACTACCAGATTTTATGAAACTAAAAGTGGTAGAGCCTCTTCGTACTCTTTTCAAAGATGAAGTACGCCGTGTAGGAGCCACTCTTGGCATAGCCGATGAGCTTCTTTCACGTCATCCTTTCCCCGGACCAGGACTCGCTATACGCATTTTAGGCGATATAACCCCTGAAAAAGTAGCCATTCTCCAAGACGTAGATGACATCTTCATCCGCAGTCTTCGTCAGGACGGACTTTATAAAAAAGTATGGCAAGCAGGAGCGATTCTTCTTCCTGTACAGTCTGTGGGCGTTATGGGCGATGAACGTACTTATGAACGTGTAGTAGCTCTGCGTGCTGTGGAGTCAACAGACGGTATGACAGCGGACTGGTCTCATCTGCCTTATGAATTTTTGGCAAAGGTATCCAACGAGATAATAAACCGCGTCAAAGGTGTCAATAGAGTAGTGTATGACATTAGCTCAAAACCACCAGCAACAATAGAGTGGGAATAATATATTTCGCAGCGGTGCTATCCCTTTATCTGGGGTAGTGCCGTTTTGCGGATTTCGTTTTTATTTTTTAATTATTAATGGTATGGAAAATCACAAGAAATTTTGGACAGTAGGGAAAATACTCATAGCAGCATTGTTGCTTTTGGTATGTATGGTGCAGGCATTTGCTCAAAATATTAAAACATACAAGGTAAAAAGAAACGAGACCACAGAGTCCGTAGCTAAGAAATTTAACCTTACCGAGGCTGAACTGTTAGATGCCAACAAATCTTTCATAGGCGTTACCTTGAAAAAAGGAGACATTCTCCTTATCCCCATTTACGATAAGAACACCCCCAAGCCACTCCCTGAGGAAAAACCAGTCATATACTCAGACGGAAAAACCACACAGATAGATTTTTCCAATGCACAATTTATAGAACACACCGTCCTACCAAAAGAGACCAAATATGGCATTTCCCGTCAGTATGGTATAACTCAGGATGATTTGACACGGTGCAATCCTTATCTTGAAGCATCAGGGGTGCAAGTAGGACAAATATTGAAAATACCCGTTCTCACCACAGAACAAAAGCAAATATCTAATCAAAACATAGCGATAACAGAGAATATCAACCCTCTGAATACTCCATACATAGAACACGTAGTACAGCCTAAGGAAACCAAATACGGTATTTCCCGCCAGTATGGGATAACCGAGGAGCAACTTTGCGCTATGAATCCAGTTTTGCGTACATCTGACCCTAAAATAGGTCAGGTACTCAAAATAATGCAAAAAACTAAGACTAAACAGGTAACAGAAGTAACAGATACAGCGGTAGTTACACCTACTAAGCCACAAGGAAAATATGCACATGGCAAGACTTTGAATGTGGATATAATGTTGCCGTTTTATGTCAATAAAGTAGATTCTTTGGTCTTTTTACCAGAAAAAGAGCGTTTGAAAGATTCTAAAACAGCAATAAGTTTTTATATGGGTGTGCGCATGGCGTTGGACTCATTGGGACGTGATGGTATGAAAATAAATGCCAGAGTGTTTGATACACAGCGTTCTACCCAGGCTGTGGATAACGTTTTTTCAGCCAATACATTTGATAGTACTAATGTGGTGATAGGTCCTCTTTTCGCAGAAATAGCAGAATACGTCTGCACAAAGATGAGTAACACTAACGCATTGGTGGTTTCGCCTTTTTCGGTGCGTCATAACGTAGGTGCATTGCCAAACATCATACAAGCATCTGCCTCGGCGGATATTATGCAAGAGAATTTGATGGATTACGTTGTTACCACAGTCAAAAACAATACCAAGATAGTAATCCTTGCGCCAGCAGACAAGATGATTTCTCAGGTGGAATACATCAAAAATAGAGCTATTTCAAAAGTTGGAACAGCCAATGTTTTGGTATTAGATACTGAAAATGAGCAGACACCAAGCCTTTTGGCTGAAAAAGTCAGCTCAGAAGCGTGTGTTATAATCACTCCTTCGTTGGGTGCGCCGATAATGAATATTATAAACTCTGCCATTTCATCCACCGTAGGCAGTAATGCGCCTATAACGGTTTATGCGGTGGAAGTAGATGCTCGAGGAAAGAAAATGATGAGCGAAAATTCAGGTATGGCATCTTCAAGAATGTCATTTGTGTATGCGTCCCGTTATTTTGAAGATAAAAACAAGGCAGATTACCGTGATTTTGCCTATGGGTTTGCTCGTCGTTATCACGAACAGCCTAATATGTATGCTGTGGAGGCATTTGACCTAACGTACGATATGCTTTTAAGACTCGCTTCATCTCAAAGTGGTGCCGCTGATGTTCTTACAGGAACGTCATCTGATAGCATAGGCAATATTTACCAGTACACAAAACATGAGGCTGGTGGCTATGAAAATACCCACGTGTATATCCTTTCATACCGTAAAGTGGAAGGGGAGAACCTTTTAAAGTAACAACACAATGAATGCACTTAATTTTCTCACTACCCGTGATATATCGGTAGCCAAAAGACGTCTTTGGGTATTTTTCGGGCTGTGGTTTGTGCTTAGTTACCTCCAAGGAGTTTTCAGTGGACTCAATGAAGACGAACCGTATTATTATATGTATTCGCTTTACCCAGCGTGGGGGTATTTTGACCACCCGCCTATGGTTAGCGTTTTTATATGGATAGGAACGCATTTGTTTGGTAAATTATTGGGATTTAGGCTTATATCGGCAGTATCTTCCACACTTTTCCTTATGGCAGTATGGAAAATAATAGAAAATAAAGACAAATGGCGCTATGTCAATGTGTTCATTCTTTTGTCTATGTCCATACCTATGGTTAGTGTTTATGGATTTATCATAGTGCCAGATGCTCCTTTGCTATTTTTTGTTGCGTTATTTCTGCTGATGTACAAACGTTTTCTGTACAGCAGAAGCGTATCAAGAGCATTGCTTTTGGGCGTTTTGGCGGCAGCTATGATGTACAGCAAATATCACGGTGCGTTGGTTTTGGTGTTTGTGGTTTTGAGTAATGTGTCTTTGCTGAAAAACAAATACTTTTATATAGCTTTTGCAACAGCAGTAGTGCTTTTTATTCCTCATATATTCTGGCAGATAGAAAACGATTTTCCGTCTATGAAATATCATTTGGTACAACGTTCGGCACCAGAATATGATTTTGCTTATACGTGGGAGTATCCGCTTAACCAGTTGGCTGTTTTTGGACCATTCCTTTTGCCGATGATGATATGGGCGGTGATAAAAAGCAAGGTAAAGACGCAAGTTTCAAATGCTCTTAAATACATATTTTGGGGTTTTCTTTTGTTCTTCCTCATAATGACAGCCAAAGGTCATGTAGAACCTCACTGGACAGTAGTGGCTATTATTCCTGCTATGTATTTTACGTTCAATTTTGCTGTAAAAAGTGAACTGTGGGCTAAGTATTTTGTCTTTGGAAGTATCACCACGGCAGTTATTTTAATAGCTGCGCGTGTGCTGTTACTCATTCCTGGGCTACCTACACCGTACCACAACCAGTATTATTGGGCAGACAGCATACATAGTACAGCTGGAAATGCTCCTGTTATCTTTAAGGATAGTTACCAAAAACCGTCTATGTACACTTTTTATACCAATGAAATGTCATGGAGTTATAATTCGCTGTATTCTCGTTCCAATCAATACGATTTTTTCCCTATCAAGGATGCTATAAAAGGCAAAGAAGTGTTGTATTTGGACGGAGAAAGTACCGATGTCCTTATAAAAAATGGCGATGAATTGATAAAAGGGCGTTGGATAGATAATTTTTCGGTAGATAGTATTGCTGTAAAAAAGTAACAATGTTGGAAATAGAACGTGTAACGGCACAAGGAACGGATATTTTCTGGATGTTCATGATAGGTTTTGTCATGATAGCATTGCTCAGATATATGTATCCCGTAATCCTACGACGCGACACTATTTCTATATTTTATTTCTCTGGTGCGGATATGGATCCAGTACATAGAGAAAAAAGCGATGCTATGTATGGTATTATGTCTGTTATGATATTTTCCTATATTGTATCATTGGTGTTTACGGTGTGGTACGACATGAATTTCAAGGAAACTGTTTTTGTCTTGAAAGATATGTTTTATGTGCTTATGTGGGTACTGGCATACGTGGTGGGGAGGAGCGCTATTGATGTGTTTATAGGGTGGTTGTTTTCTATATCGTCTTACACTAAATTATTCGTGGAAAAAAGTACAGCATTTCGCGTATCAGTGGGCATATATGGCATTTTAGCTTTTTTTATTCTTTGGTATGTAAATGGAGGTATGAGTATGGTTATAGACTATAAAATGTTGGTCATAGCTATCTGTGTGTATGTTTTTGCGTATTTTTTAGTCATGGTTGAATATTTACTTCAAAGTGTGAGTTACTTTTTGTATTTTATTTTTTATCTTTGCGTGGTTGAAATATGCCCCTTGCTTTTGGTTTGGAGTATATTGGAAAACAAGCTAATAACCTAACCTACAACCATTTCCATTACAATGGAATAATTAATTTTTTCAAAGACATGAAGGTAAAAACCATTTTAGTATCGCAGCCAGAGCCAAAAGTGGAAGGTTCTCCGTATTACGAATTAGCACAGAAGCAAAACGTAAAGGTTGATTTTTTCCCATTTTCTTATGTAGAAGGCATAGATGCCTCGCTGGTACGCAAACAAAAAATAGACCTGAAAAATTATACGGCACTCATATTTAATAGTAAAAACTCGGTAGATCATTATTTTCGCATAGCAGAAGAGATGCGTTTTAAGGTGCCTGACGAGATGAAATATTTTTGCCAAACAGAAACAGTAGCATACTATCTACAAAAGTATGTCATCTACCGTAAAAGAAAGATATATATAGGAGGCAAAAATTTTGATGATTTGGTAAAAGTGATAAAAAAACACCGCACCGAAACATTTTTAATGCCTACATCAGATAGTCTACGTCCAGAGGTAGCCTCTACGTTGGATAGTCTTGGTATTAAATGGGAACGCGCTATACTTTATAACAATATCAATTCTGACCTGACACCACTGGTGGATAAAAAGTACGATGTTTTGGTGTTTTTTACCCCAGCAGGAGTAAAATCATGGTATAAGAATTTTCCAGAATTTAAGCAACAAGACATCCGCATAGCAGCTTTCGGACAGTCCACCATAAAAGAAGCAGAATCAGCAGGATTGACCGTGGACATAAAAGCACCAACACCATTGATACCATCCATGACAAAAGCTCTGGAAGAATACATCAAGGTGGCTAACAAATAATCATCACATCAAAAAGCGGCTCATTAAATGAGCCGCTTTTTTTACGCTTTGACTATTTTAATCACACGGCTGTACAGCGCACCATTGAACACGCGCAGCAGATAAGTACCCTTTGGTAACTCTTTGCCTACCACCACCACACCAGAGCAGGCGTATAATTCCTCACGATATAGTTCCCTACCCGATAAATCCATTATGATAAGATACGCCGCACCATCTATCCCCTCCTTAAAACTGTAATCAACATTTAAAAGACGGTCTGCATAAAAAGGGTTAGGGTAAGCCTTGACATAAGTCTCCATTTGAGCAGAATTACCACTATCATCCTTTTTCAGAACAACATCTCTTATGTTCAAAACCCCGCTACGCATATTCACATCCATATTCACAGATTCATAACCCAACGCACTGACCTCCACGCTACGCATACCATCGGTATTTTTTCCAGTCTTGTAAATGCCACTCATATCAGTGTAAACACTACTTTTATCATCTTTGAAATGTATCTGGGCATTGAAAATGGGCGACCCAACATCGTCCCTGACAGTCCCAGAAAGATAGGACGCCTTTTTCAGATCCACCCTTATTATATGAAGCCCTGTATTCATATCTGAAACGAGAATATTACCAGAAGGTAAGTAAGGATAAATACCCCATGCGCCGTCAAATTGCCCCATGCTCCCCTCACAAGTACTGTATGAAGCCACCTCTATCATGTTTTCTGGAAATGAAGCATCAAAAACCATAACACCTTGGTTGTAATAAGAAGAAAAAATATAATCACCCAAAACAGTGGCATTGTGAGGGACAGCGCTTTGATAATCATCGGCACGCACTTTTCCCAGCAGTTGAATGTTTTTTGTATCTGAAATATCAAACGAAGTGATAAAAGCGCTCAGTTTTTCATCCGTAGTAAAAAGAGTCTGCGAATCATCTGAAAGCCATGCGTTATGAGTAGTTCTGTTAGGAGTCTCAGCCGAATTTATCTCTTTGGGAGCAGCAGGGTCTTTTACATCCACTATCAAAAAACGACCATTCTTGTCCGCACAACCGTAC
>JAQUTH010000101.1 GCA_028709885.1 Flavobacteriales bacterium | reverse complement strand
CTTGTACAGATGTTATACTTCCGTGTTTGGTAGATGCTATGCGCTCCTCCAATTCACCCATTTCAGATGCCAATGTAGGCTGGTAACCTACCGCAGAAGGCATACGTCCCAAAAGGGTAGATACCTCACTACCTGCCTGAGAGAAACGGAAGATGTTATCCACGAAGAAAAGAATATCGCGTCCTTCACCTCCGTTTTCAGCGTCGCCGTCGCGGAAATACTCTGCCAGTGTTACACCAGAAAGAGCCACACGAGCACGCGCACCAGGAGGTTCGTTCATCTGTCCGAATACGAATGCCAATTTTGATTCTTTGAGGGCTTGGCGGTCTACTTTTGACAAATCCCATGAACCTTCTGCCATGGATTTTTTGAATTCTTCGCCGTAGTTTATGATACCGGATTCTATCATCTCACGCAGAAGGTCATTTCCCTCACGGGTACGTTCACCTACACCTGCAAAGACAGAAAGACCTCCGTGTTGTTTTGCTATGTTGTTTATAAGTTCTTGGATAAGCACTGTCTTACCCACACCTGCACCACCGAACAGACCGATTTTACCACCGCGTACATAAGGAGCGATAAGGTCTATCACTTTGATACCTGTGAAAAGCACTTCGGAAGTAGTGGAAAGGTCTTCAAATTTAGGAGCTGGGCGGTGAATAGGCAGACCGTTTTCTTTTGGCAACTGTCCCAGACCGTCTATTGCCTCACCAGACACATTGAACAAACGTCCGCGAATATCTCCACCTATTGGCATTTTTATAGACGAACCGGTAGGAGTTACTTCCATACCACGGGAAAGACCATCGGTTATGTCCATGGCTATGCAACGTAGAGTATCCTCACCTATCTGTTGCTGTACCTCAAATGTTATTTTGTTGCCCAATGAGTTGGTTACTTCCAGAGCGTCGTATATTTTTGGAAAATTGGCACTCTTTGGTGGGAATTGAACATCCACCACAGGACCTACTATCTTGATAATTTTGCCTTTTGAGTTATCTGTTAGTGTCATTATTGTGTTTTTGGTTTATTACAGGCAAAAATATGTTTTTTTTCTCAAATCCTCTGTTAATAAAACAGACAATTACAGAATAAATATTAACTTTTCACCTCACTACATAAAAAAAGCGTGTGCATTGTCAATACACACGCTTTTTGTTTTAACGGTTTATAAGAATATTATTCTGTTGTAATACCAAGAGGATATTTATCATCAGTAGAAGAGAGAACTACTGGTTCTGATGCTGTCATCGTATTTCCTGCATCATCGGTATATGTTACTGTCAAATTATGAGAAGATGTGTTCTTTGGTTTCTTTATCACTTTCAAACCTATTGCGTTACCTATCAAAGTTACATTACTTTCATTAAAGTCAGCAATACTTTTTTCTACCAAATATCCATCTGCCATACATATTGTTTTCTCAGGGGCCTTATACCCATCTCTATGATATCTCCATATAGTAGGATAGCCGTCTTTTACCACATTTCCAGCATCATTGTACATAACGCCCAATACATCATTCAAAGATGTTCCAGCAGGATGTTCATCATCATAATCAACATCTGAAACAACATTCAGTTTTGTATGATTAAATATGATATATGACACGAAATTATCATAATTGATTGGGGTCTCCTTAAAATTGATATCATTATTTGCGAGACAAATAGAATCTTTTATTTCATGATATTTTGTAAGGTGACTTATGTATTCTTGTTTGTCCTTATTATTTACATAAAGAACAGCAAAACTATACGGCAATTCACACGATATAGACCCAACATCCAAACTATTATCTTGAAGGCGGATTGCTTTTGCTACACGAAATTCCATTGTCATTGGAGACTTTGGATTGATAAAAGACTCCATATAGGACACGTCATATCTGACGTACACTCCTTTGCTTTTAGAGCATGACATAGTTATCATGGATAACAATGCCAAAAAAATCATTTGTGCTTTCATGATTGTTGATTATTTAGATTGATAAGTTGGTCTTATGTTCATTAAAAGGTCAAGCCTTCCAAATCCATAATCAGTTTGGGTGTTATAATCATTCGGATTATCATATTCCGTACCAGGACAATTCAATGTATCTGTTATATTTCCATTATCTGAATATCCTATTACCTGAGGCAGACGTTCATCTGTGGTAAATACAGCAAAACCTTCCTCATTTTGATAATTTACGATATAAACATTTTCCAAAATGCTATCATCTGTACTTTTTGTCTTCGGAGTAACAGAATATTTGGAAAATGGAACGATTTCCTTTATCTGTTTTTGATTTGTTTTAGTCTGTTTATTGTCAGAAAATTATGATGGAAGACTCATGGCTATCGCCATCAACGAATCCATTTTAGTGCCTCCTTTTACATCATGGAGACATCTGCATCTGAGATGCTGTTTTTTGCACACGCCAAAACCAAGAGCGTTAATGCACTAATTAATAGAATTTTTTTATACATAATTTTATTATTTATAAATTTTTGTAAATGTAAAAAATTATAATTAAAAAATACAAATAAAATTACAAAAATTCTTACAACAAGTTTTACTAACCTATTAAGGTCTGTACACTCTAAAATTCGTACCTTTGCACCATATAACCATTATTAAAATAAAAGATAAAATGTTATCAGCAAATAACATAGCCGTAACATTCAGCGGAGAAGACCTCTTTTCAGGCGTATCCTTCAAGATAAACAAAGGAGACCGCATAGGACTGGCAGGAAAGAACGGAGCAGGAAAAACCACACTCATGAAAGTGCTGGCAGGAGATTTGGAACCCTCACAAGGCTCACTATCCTATGACGGAGACATAAAAGTAGGCATACTACGTCAGGACATAGACTTTGTAGACCGCCATACCCTTATGGGTGAGATAGAAAGTTCTTTTACCGAGATAAAAGCCATAGAAAAACGTCTGGATGAGATAAACCACCTTTTGGAAACACGCACTGACTACCAAAGTGAATCCTATACCCGCCTTATAGAAGAACTGCATGACCTGACACATAAATTTGACTTGGCCGGAGGATATACCTTTACAGGAGATATAGAACGCATCCTTTTAGGGCTTGGTTTTGAACGTGATGACTTTGACAAAGAAACTCGCCTTTTTTCAGGGGGCTGGCGAATGAGAATAGAACTTGCCAAACTCCTTCTTCAAAATAACGACATACTGCTTTTGGACGAACCTACCAACCACCTTGACATAGAATCCATACTGTGGTTGGAGGACTTTTTAACCAAATTTTCAGGAGGTGTAGTCCTTGTCAGCCATGACCGCACTTTTTTGGATAACGTAACCAATCGCACCATAGAAATATCATGCGGACATATCTATGATTACAAAAAATCTTATTCCCAATATCTGGAACTGCGCACCGAGATACGAGAAAAACAGTTAGCTACCCGTAAAAACCAAGAGAAAGAGCGCAAACAGACAGAACAGCTCATAGAAAAATTCCGTTATAAAGCCACCAAAGCAGCCTTTGCTCAGTCATTGATGAAACGTCTGGAAAAGACCGAAATGATAGAAGTAGATGACGAAGATGTAGCTGGTATGAATCTCAAATTTCAAGTGGACTCACCCACAGGAAAAGTCGTTTTCCGCAGTGAAGATGTCAAAAAATCATTTACTGATACATGGCGCAAAGTAGATAAAAACGGACACGAGGAAGTAGTAGAATACCAGCCAAAACAAGTGCTCAAAGGTATCAACATAGAAGTCCAACGTGGAAACAAAATAGCCTTCGTTGGCAAGAACGGACAAGGTAAAACCACCTTCATGCGCTGCCTTTTAGGACAAATACCATACGAAGGAACCATAGAAACAGGGCATAATATACACCTTGGTTACTACGCACAGAACCAAAAAGAAGCCCTTGAACCAGAGAAAACCCTCATCCAGACCATAGAAGATGAGGCCACAGAAACCATGCGTCCCAAATCAAGAGATCTTTTGGGTAGTTTCCTTTTCCCTGGCGATACAGTGGACAAGAAAGTAAAAGTCCTATCAGGAGGTGAGCGTGGACGTGTAGCCCTTTGCAAACTACTTGTCCGTCCGTTTAACGTACTGCTGATGGACGAACCTACCAACCACCTTGACATACGCAGTAAAGCCATATTAAAACAAGCTCTGCTTTCTTATAACGGCACCCTGATAGTAGTTAGCCACGACCGTGATTTTCTAAACGGACTTGCCAACAAAGTGTACGAATTTCGCGACGGAAAAGCCAAAGAATATCTCGGAGACATCAATTTTTACTTGGAACAACGCAAAGTGGAATCTTTCCGCGAAATGGAGATAGAACGCTCCACCGAGATGAAAAAAGAAGAGAAAGAAAAGAAAGAACAGCCACAGAAAGAAGTGAAAAAAGAGCTATCATACGCAGAACAAAAAGAACAAGAACGCGAAGTCCGCTCTTTGAAGAAAAAAGTACAAGAACTGGAAAATGAAATATCTGCCACCGAAGAGAAAATAGCACTTATGGACAACATGTTCTCTGCCACCACTTACGTTCAGAAACAGGACGATTTTGACCAGTATGAAATGCTAAAAGAGTCCTTGGACAAAAAAATGGCAGACTGGGAAACATCCACCGCTCTTTTGGAAGAAAAAAACAAATAACACCGTGAACGCTCTCGCTCCACTACCAGAATCTTTCTTTTATGAAAAAGACGCATTGCATCTTGCACCTGCTCTTTTGGGAAAAATAATGGTAGTGGGAGACATCACCGCCCGCATCACCGAAGTGGAAGCGTACATGGGACACCACGACATGGCTTGCCATGCTGCCAATGGCAAAAGGACAAAAAGAAACGAAGTAATGTTCCACCGCGGCGGCGTTTGTTACGTGTACCTTATCTATGGCATGTATCACTGTATCAACATAGTATCAGGCGAAAAAGACAGCGGAGAAGCCGTCCTTTTGCGTAGCATAGAGATAATACAAGGCGTTGATGCAGCTTCCCAAAACAGATACAACAAGACGTATTCGCTTTTGTCAAAAACACAAAAGAAAAACTTAGCAAATGGTCCGGGAAAGCTATCTAAGGCTCTCGGTATTACACTACAAGACAACGAATTGCCTTGTTTTTGTGGAAGAATAACTATCCTCTCAGCTCCCGATGTGCCTTTTTCTCAGATAAAAACAACTCCACGTATAGGTGTGGACTATGCTGGTGATGACGCAACTCTTCCTTGGCGTTTTTTGTTGTAAAAGGGTCTTTTTTGCTTATTAAATTTGATTGAAAAATAAAATTGATGTATCTTGCACACTGAAAAGACTGCATGGATATTTCACAAGCATTTTTTCAGTTTCACTAAAACACGATAACATATTATACTCATTCACAAATGAAACAGGTAGCACTTGGCATAGACATTGGCGGCACTGACACCAAGTGCGGTTTTGTACACAAAACAGGCAAAGTATATTGCGAATCATCCATATCTACTACCACACAAGGAGAAAGTTTTGAAAACTACCTCAATAATTTGTACAACGAAGTAGAAACAGCCCGTAAAAACTGTCCAGAGGAGTTAGAATTAGTAGGAATAGGCGTTGGAGCTCCCAATGGGAACTATTTCAATGGATGTATAGAGTTTGCTCCTAACTTACCATGGAAAGGTGTTATACGCATAGCACAATTAATGAGTGAAAAATGGAAATTACCAGCCACCCTTACCAATGATGCCAATGCTGCTGCTCTTGGAGAAATGCTCTTCGGCACAGCCAAAGGCATGAAAGACTTTATAGTTATCACCCTTGGAACAGGTGTTGGTAGTGGCATAGTCATAGGCGGTAACATGGTTTACGGTCATGATGGCTTTGCTGGTGAACTGGGACACGTTATAATCAAAGAAAACGGACGCGACTGCGGTTGTGGACGCAAAGGTTGCTTGGAGGCTTACTGTTCTGCCAACGGTATTCGTCGTACTGTTTTTGAGCTTTTAGAGCAGAAAAATACCCCAAGTGTCCTTAGAGATATTTCTTTCAACGAACTTACTTCTGCAAAAATATACGAGGCTGCCATAGAGGGAGACCACATAGCGCGTGAGGCTTTCCGCTATACTGGTAAAATCTTAGGACGTGCATTGGCTGATTTCGTTACTTTCTCTTCTCCTGAGGCTATCATTCTATTTGGTGGTCTTGCAAAATCTGGCGAGCTTATCCGTAAGCCTACCGAGGAGGAGATGGAGAACTCTATGCTTCACTGCTTTAAGAACAAAGTTAAGGTTCTTCTTTCTTCCATGGACGAGGGCAATGTAGCCGTTATGGGGTCTGCTGCTCTTGCTTGGCATGAAAAAGATAAAAAATAAACAAAATATTGTCTTGCTATATTGCAGGGAAAAAAATTAGTTGTATATTTGCACTGTTGAAATGACACCACAGTGCTATACAACCTGCGGGCGTGGTGAAATTGGTAGACACGCCAGACTTAGGATCTGGTGCTGAGAGGCTTGAAGGTTCGAGTCCTTTCGCCCGCACAAAACCGAAGATTATTCTTCGGTTTTTTTGTTTTAAATGTCTTGCTTTATAAATCTTTTTTTTCTTAAAAAAACGCCCCACACCGTAATGATGCAGGGCAAAGAGAATAGATTTGGGTCAGTTCTTAGGTCTTTGTTTTAAATATCTATATTAAAGATAGTTATATTTTTTATCTTTCGCAATTTTTTTTCATT
>JAQUTH010000100.1 GCA_028709885.1 Flavobacteriales bacterium | reverse complement strand
TATCGCTTTTATCAGTTCCACTTGTATAGCAGGAAGAGTTATCTCTGTAACACTGGCAGCCTCGCCAGTCCACCAGCATGATTCGCCACACACCATAACCACAGCATCTGCTTTTTTAGCCACCGCCATAGCCGCAGCAAAACCTCTCTTGTCATCTCCCATAAGAGCGCATCCACGGGAAAAAGATACCTTTGCGTAGCGTTCTTTCAGGGCTTCTAAAATAGAAGTAACCATAGTGGTATCTCCCGCTGCCCTCCAAGAGCCCAAGAGATTATCTTTACTATCTGCCAAAGGACCTATCACAGCTATGTGTTTTTTCTCAGAAAGAGGAAGCACAGCGTTTTCATTTTGGAGTAAAACGCAGGATTTTCTGGCTACATCACGTGAAAGTTCCAAATATTCTGGACGCAGAAAAGCGGTTTTCTCACGTATAGTATCTGTATTTTGGTACGGAGAGTCAAACAGGCCAGCGTAGTATTTTATCCTGAGTACCTCGCGACACATCTGGTCTATCTGCCACTGTTCTACTTTGCCTTTTTTCACAGCATCTAATAAAAATTTGCGGTAAAAATCACTCTCCATATCCATATTCACACCAGCATTTAGAGCAGAAGCAGTAGCATCCAGACTATCTTTTGCCACACCATGATGCAGTATTTCCATAATAGCGGTATAGTCCGTTACCACAAAACCTCTAAAACCCCACTCATGACGCAGTATATCGGTGAAAAGATAATGACTTGCCGTGGCAGGAGTGCCGTCTATCTCATTAAAAGCAGTCATCACGGTAGGCGAACCAGCATCCAAAGCAGCCTTGTAAGCAGGAAGATACACCTCGCGCAAAGAGCGGTCTGTCATATCCACCGTGTGATAATCCCTACCCGCCTGAGGTGCGCCGTACCCAGCAAAGTGTTTTACACATGATAATAGAGAAGTAGGAGAAGTAATGTCCTGACCCTGATAACCACGTACCATGGCAGCGCCTATCTTGCTACTGAGAAGAGCATCCTCGCCACTGCCTTCACTCACCCGCCCCCAGCGAGGGTCTCGTGTGATGTCGCACATAGGAGAAAAAGTCCATTTAAGACCAGCGGCACTACCTTCCAGAGCAGCCACGTGAGCTGTCTGTTCCACCAGGAGAGTATCCCACGTACAGCTCATACCAAGATTTATAGGGAAAATGGTGCGAAAACCATGTATTATATCGTACCCGAAAAGAAGAGGAATACCCAGACGAGACTCCTCTACTGCAATACGTTGTAGGTAGGCGTTGTGTGAAGCGGTAAAAGCATTGAAAATAGCACCCACCTGACCTTTTCGTATCATATCTTCCGTCTGTTTGGGAGTGGAAGGACCGGTAACATCAAAATGACTGGTGTAAAGACTCAACTGACCTATTTTTTCCTCCTGAGTCATAAGAGAAAGAAGAGAATCTACCTTTTTCTCTATCGTAGGGTTTTGAAAAAAAGTAGCTGTTTTTCCCGAAACAGAGATATTCTTTTCGGAAGAGGAACACCCTATGCAAAAAAGACATAGAATGAAAAAAGAAGCTGAAAGTTTCATGTTATGTAGTTTTTAGTTTTTTTGAGAAGAAAAAGAAACAGGGGCATTGTCTATCTTAAAATCCAGAGAGGAAAGCCCTTTTCTAACATCGTTATCCTGCATGAAAAGCCTCCACAAAAGCCCCGTTCGGTAGTTTTCTATCATCACCATTATGGGCGCTTGGTCTATGGCAATATAGTTTTTTTTCACAGGCATATCGCCCACCGAAAAGTTTATCGCATCATAAAAACCAAACCCACCAAAACACTCCTTGCCGTAGTTCCTATATAGATTTTTCAGAACATCCATAGAAAACTCAGGCGTGTAAGGCATACTGCTAAGAGCCGCAGTAGGAGCCACCGTACCCGTATCAAACCAATACCCAGGCATATGAGCCATATAGCCCTCAGGTACCATATCGCACGCTGTAATACCCCAAAAACCAGCTCCATAACCCACCCAGTTATAAGGATTGTCCATGCAGTAAGCTCTGTTTATAAGAACCTGACGCACATTCTGTTGCCAATAATCGGCATAACGGTCTCTCAGTCCCTTAGGACAAAGCCCCAAATACGAATAATGAGCAAAAAACAACGGACCCCCCAGCCACCTCTGGTTACCCAAAGGAAGCATCATGTTGTAATAAACCGAATAATTGGAAAACTCCTTTTGGTCCCAAGAAGCCCACCCTTGATTATAAACATCTGCACGGATAGGGTGCGTAGGAGATGCCGCTGCAAGGATATAAACTATCAAAGCTTCGTTGTACCCGCGTATAGGGTGGTTCATCTCAAAACCATAGTCAGGCGAATAATGCCAATAGATGACATTCTGCCCCTGAGTGTAAAAATCCCAGTCCATATCTTCCCACAGGCGTGTTATCCGCTGACGCAAAGAAAGTTCTTTGGCAGAAGAGAAAAACTGACGCGCACACAGTAAACCTTGCATCATAAAAGCACTCTCCACCACATCACCACCGTTGTCTTTTTCTGAAAAAGACATCACAGTACCAGTATCGCCATTGTACCAATGCGCCCACATACCCTTAAAACGTGGTGCTTTCTCCAAAAAACCAACTATGCGCAGTATTCTATCGTAAGCATTTTCACGGCTTATAAATCCACGCTCCACACCACTTAAAAGAGCCATAACCCCCATGCCACTACCACCAATGGTAACTTTACCTTCCGCAGGAGCGCCGTTGCTTCTCTCGTATGCCATACCGCTGGACGGGTGGGCAAAATCCCAAAAATACCGCAATGTATATTGCTGAACCATATCCAAAAGCTCATCATCAGAAGCATTTTTTGTACCTCCGCGTACCTGAGGACTTTCCCATATCATATTTCCATTTTGGTCAAAAGCCTCCACATGATACAGATAAGAAGTGTTTTTCCCTTGCGGAAAATGCAGGAAATAATTGGCATGAGTGCGCCCCAAAGATTCAGATTCTCCGTTGGCAAGGTAATCTGAAAAGACTGCGTAGTTCACAGCGTTTTTTACAGGATTCCACACCAAAGCGCAATGACTGTCATAAGGAGTAGCTGTTATGGAAGAAGATACGGGCGGAAGAATGTTTTGCCCGAAATTCACCACATAACACATAAAAACAACCAAGACTGTTGTAATAGTTTTCATAGTAGGTGTTTTAGGTAATATCTAATTTAACTATAAAAAACACAAAATGGGAATAGAGTTGTTCTTTTAACTATCATTAACCGATAAAAAAGGCGTTGGGTGCGGTAAAAAGGCGTTTTTTTATTATTTTTCAGAACATTACGGGCATGTGTTGTGCGTTTTGGTAAAATCACTACCTTTGCACCGGAAAAAAGAAGTAGGAATAAAAAACATAATCACATGATTATCAATCATAAGAAAACTAAAATCGTTGCCACACTCGGACCAGCATCGGATGATTTGGCAGTAATGACAGAAATGGTCAAAGCCGGAGTAAACGTCTTTCGTATCAATATGTCCCACGCCACACCAGAGATAGCCCGTATGCGCGCCGACCGTGTACGTCAGATAAATGCTCGTTTTGGTACCAACATAGCCATTTTGGCAGACCTACAAGGTCCTAAACTTCGCGTTGGAGAAATAGAAGAAGGAGCCGAAGTAGTACCAGGAGAAACAGTAACATTTACCAACACACCTATAAAAGGAGATGCTCATAACGCATACATGACATACAAAGACTTTGCTCGCGATGTCAAAGTAGGTGAACGCATCCTTTTGGACGACGGTAAACTGGTGTTTGAAGTAAAAGAAACCAACGGAAAAGACAAAGTAGTGTCTCAGGTTATCCAAGGAGGCTCATTCCGCAGCAAAAAAGGAGTGAACCTACCTAACACCAAAATATCACTACCAGCCCTTACCGAAAAAGATAAAGAAGACGTAAAAACAGCCATAGAGATAGGAGCAGACTGGTTTGCACTATCATTTGTGCGAAACGCAGAAGATATCCAACTACTTCGCGACGAAATAGCCCTTTACACCGAAAAATGCATACCTATTGTCTCTAAGATAGAAAAACCAGAAGCAGTAGAAGACATAGACTCCATAGTAAAACACACCGATGCTCTTATGGTAGCCCGTGGAGACCTCGGTATAGAAGTACCAGCCGAAAGCGTACCTCTTATCCAGAAAATGTTGGTAAAAAAAGCGCGTATGGCAGCTAAACCTATCATCATAGCTACACAGATGATGGAATCTATGATGGACAGCCTTACACCTTCACGTAGTGATGTCAATGACGTTGCCAATAGCGTTATGGATGGAGCAGACGCTGTTATGCTTTCAGGAGAAACAGCTATGGGACAATACCCAGTAGGCGTGATAGAACAAATGACCAAAATCATTCGCAATATAGAGAAACACAATGTTATAGACCACGTCAAAAACCCACCAGAAGACGAAACTCGTGAGCGTTTTATGACAGACGCTATCTGCTATCACGCATCGCGAATAGCCACCCAGTTAAACGCCAAGGCTATATCCACCATTACCAACACAGGATACACAGCATACCAAATATCATCTCATCGTCCTAATGCTCATATTTTGGTGTACACATCAAACAGAGATATCATGACACAACTAAATCTGGTATGGGGATGTAGAGCTTTTTACTACAAAAGCATAGAAAGCACAGACCAAGCGGTGAATGATATCAATGCTATGGGGGCAGAACGAGGGTTCATTCATACAGCAGACCGTGTGGTAAATCTTATGACCACTCCGCTGAATGATAAAGGGCATGTGAATACCATGCGTATAACCACTATAAAAGACTTGTAATCAAGCAAATGTATGAATATGAAAACGGTGAATTTTTCTCTCGCCGTTTTTTTTATGTTAATAATTTTGGAAAGTAACGGGATAAAAGATGTACTTTTGTGCCTTGAAAAGAAAAAGATATGGCAAAAAATTTAGTTATAGTTGAGTCTCCGGCCAAGGCAAAAACGATAGAAAAGTTCCTTGGAGCTGATTATAAAGTGGAATCATCCTTTGGACACATAGCGGATTTGCCCAGTAAAAACATAGGCATAGATGTGGAAAACGGATACGCTCCACAGTATGAGATAGACCCTGAAAAGAAAGAACTGGTCAAAAAACTGAAAAACCTTTCCAAAAATGCAGAAATGGTGTATCTGGCATCCGATGAGGACCGTGAAGGAGAAGCCATAGCATGGCATTTGTATGAAAACCTTGGACTGAACGCCAAAAACAGTCGCCGCATAGTATTTCACGAAATAACTAAGAACGCCATACTACATGCCATAGAAGCTCCACGCACCATAGATATAAATCTGGTAAACGCCCAGCAGGCGCGCCGTGTATTAGACCGTCTGGTAGGTTATGAAATATCACCACTACTGTGGAAAAAGATAAAAAGTGGACTATCAGCAGGACGAGTACAGTCAGTGGCAGTACGTCTTATAGTAGAACGCGAACGAGAAATACAAGCGTTTGCGTCGCAGTCATTCTTTAAGGTGTCGGCAGTATTTTCAACAGACACTAACGCTACTGTAAAAGCTGAAATGTCTCATCGTTTTCCTACTGAAAAAGAAGCAATGGATTTTCTCCAAAGCTGCCTCAGTGCCACATTTGCAGTGGATGCAGTAGAGACAAAACCAGCCACACGCACTCCAGCACCGCCTTTTACCACCAGTACCCTACAACAGGAAGCAGCCAGAAAGCTCGGTTTTTCAGTCTCACAGACTATGACACTGGCACAAAGACTATACGAAGCTGGACTTATAACATATATGCGTACAGACTCGGTAAACCTTTCTACTGAGGCACTCTCAAAGATAAAAACAGAGGTAGCACGCCGCTATGGAGAAAATTACTCCAAAGAACGCCATTACCACACCACATCAAAAGGAGCGCAGGAAGCCCACGAAGCTATCCGTCCTACATACATGGAAAAGGAAGTAGCAGGCGAGGATGAAAGACAGAAAAAACTATATAACCTCATTTGGCGTCGTGCAATAGCTTGTCAAATGGCGGAAGCGCGCTTAGAACGCACCACAGCACAGATAAGTGTATCTACCTCTCAGTATGTTTTCTCTGCCGAAGGAGAAGTTTTGCTCTTTGACGGATTTTTGAAAGTGTACGGCTATGATAGCACCGATGACGACGACGAAACCCAAAAAGAAGGCATACTACCAAAGATGTCGGTAGGACAAAAACTCACCTATGGCAAAATCACCGCCACAGAGCGTTTTACCAAAGCACCAGCACGTTATGGAGAGGCAGCATTGGTAAAAAAACTGGAAGAACTCGGCATAGGACGCCCATCTACATACGCACCTATCATCAGTACCATACAACGCCGTGGATATGTTGAAAAAGGAGACCGAGAAGGCACTCCACGTTCTTTTTCGGTATTAAATCTTGAAAAAGGACAGATAAACACATCTACACAGACAGAAAATTACGGTTCTGACCGAGGAAAACTCGTTCCGATGGACATAGCCTGCGTGGTAAATGACTTTTTGGTAGAGTATTTTCCAAATATTGTAGATTATAAGTTTACAGCCGAAGCGGAGGAAAATTTTGACGCCATAGCCGAAGGTAAAATGGACTGGGTGAACTCCACAGACGCTTTTTATAAGGATTTTCATCACAGAGTAGATGATGTGGCGGAACATGCCGAACGCTCTACCGGTGAGCGCATACTTGGAAAACACCCAGAAAATGGCAAACAAGTGTTGGTAAGAATAGGGCGTTTTGGACCAATGGTGCAGATAGGAAAGGTTGATGATGAAGAAAAACCAACTTTTGCATCGCTCCTCAAAGGACAATCCATAAACGATATAACTCTCCAAGAAGCACTTGACCTTTTCAAACTACCACGTACCGTAGGCGAATACCAAGGCAAAAAAGTAACAGCCGCCATAGGACGTTTTGGAC
>JAQUTH010000099.1 GCA_028709885.1 Flavobacteriales bacterium | reverse complement strand
GAAGAGTACGTTCATGTGGGAGACAAGATAAAAGTACGTCTTATAGAGATAGACAAAGAAAAAGGACGTTTGAAAGTATCTCTGAAAGCTCTGAAAGAAAAACCAGAAGGTTATGTAGAAAGAGTAAGAGAAGAACGCCCACGCTTTGAGCGTCGCGATGACCGCCGTGGTGGCGACCGCCGTGATGACCGTCGTGGTGGGTATGACCGCCGTGATGACCGTCGTGGTGGCGAACGTCGTGATGACCGCCGTGGTGGTGATGACCGTCCACGTCGCGAGTTTAACCGCGCACCTCGTGAAAACGGAGAAAACAACGCTCCTGTTTCTGAAAACAATCAAGAATAAACTTTTAGTTTATACTATCTATCCCGGTGCTCCAAAGGAGCACCGGGATTTTTTTGCACAAAAAAACGCCCCGCATTATGCGGGGCGTTTTTATATAATAACAAATTATTTTTTTTGAGCTACTTTTTCAGCTTTTGCCTTTTCAGCAGTAAAATATTCGTTAAAAAATAAAAGCTGATATTTGATAGAATTGGTCCAATAATCCCAGTTATGATTACCCGGACGAGTGATAAAATCATGAGGAATACGGCTTAGAAGCAGTTTTTCATGCAGTGCGCAGTTTACACGGTAAAACATATCCTCTGTACCACAGTCTATTAGCATTTTTATGCTATCTGGTTTTAAAAGGTATATCATGTTGGAAACGTTAAACTCTGCCCAACGTTCGTGATTTTCTGCATAAGAACCGAGGCGTTTTTCCATATTCCAGTTGGCAGGGAAGCACTCTATATTGATACCACCACTCATAGAAGCACACGCTCCGTACAAATCCAAATGTCTCCATGACAAGTACAAAGAACCTTGACCACCCATGGAAAGACCTGCTATGGCGCGTCCGGTACGGTTTTGAATAGTTTTGTATGTTTTATCCACAAAAGGGAGAAGTTCTTTGGTCATGTAGGTCTCATAGCGATATGTGCTATCCACAGGAGAATCCCAATACCAACTAAACTGGTCTCCGTCTGGGCAGATGATGATGATGCCATAACGTGAGGATAATTCAGTGAGGAATGGCGCTTTTTTTATCCAGTTGGAATATGCTCCGTATGCTCCGTGAAGCAGGTAAACAACAGGATACTGGGCATTTTTCTCACGTGCATAGTTGGCTGGTGTAATGACCACGTTTTTGATGTTTTTCTTCATGGATGCGCTCCAAACGGCAACAGTATCCACACCTTGCGCCATAACGCCAGTTATGCTTATGGCTAAAAATAAAATGACGAGTCTTAAATGTTTCATGATTGTATATATTGTTATGTGTTACGATATTTTCTCCGCGCCACCTCCCACATTATCATGGATATAAGCACCACCTGCACACAGAGGTTTTAGTTTTTCGTCTATAAAAGTGCGCACTGTATCTTTCGCACTTTCAGGGTACAAAACATGTACATTTGCCCCTGCATCCAGCGTGAAATACACCTGAGTGCCGTTATTTTTTCTCTCTGCCCATATTTCGTTTATAGCCGCTATGGTAGCCGGCGCAAAAAGTATGTAATATGGAGATGCTGTCATCATCATAGCATGCAATGTCAGTGCTTCACTCTCTGTCAATGTTCCAAGTGCGTTTACATCTCCATTTTGGAGTATGGTATGCAGGATGTTCATATTTTCATTTGCCTGCAAAAAACGTTTTTCTGCATACGGATGTCCTTTCATAAGTGCATGCCCTATGGTACTGGAAACGCTCTTTTTGCCTTTTTCTACCAGTAGTACAGTGTCTAAAAAAGTGGTAAATACTTTGTGTATGCCCTCTACCTCCACAGCGTAAAGGTCTGACGAGTTTTGGTACGAAGGGTGTTCTCCCCATACTGCTCCCACTGGATATATGCTCCGTGAGGCACTGCCACTGCCCAGCCGAGCGTAAAAAGAAGCGCGGTGTTTCATTTGGCTTTCTGACATTTTTACAGCAGAAAAAGCATTTTCAAAATCTACCAAACAAAGAGCCAGTGCACTCATTCCCGATGCCGATGATGCTATGCCTGATGAATGAGGGAATGTGTTAGCTGTATGCAACGTAAAACTATAATCTGAAAGGTACGGCGCATACTGTTTTATACGGGCAAAAAACTCTTTTATCTTTGGGACAAAAGACGGTTCACAGGTGTCATTAAGATACACTTTTACGCTATACTCTTCTTCACAGGTGTCCATTGGCGATATATCCAGCGTGGTAGTGGTCTTACATTTGTCCAATGTAAAACTAAATGAAGGGTTGGCTGGTATTTGTTCACCTTTTTTTCCCCAATATTTGACTAATGCTATGTTGGACGGACTACTCCACGTAGTGCTATATGTGTGTCCTTGTGATATTGTTATCGGCTTCATAGAGTTTTTTTTACCGCTGTAAAGATAATAAATATAATGTTTTCTTTTCTCTCTACACAGACAATAAGTATCTATGTTTTGCATATCTTTGTCATTACAGATTTTATAACTAAAAACACACCGCAATGAAAAAAACACTCTTGGCTATTTTAATGCTTTCGTGCATAGTGGTATTTGCCCAGCAAAGAACAAAAACACCACAGCTAAACATCATTCCAGAACCTGTTAGCATCAAAGCTACCGATGGCTCATACACCGTGAGCCGTTCTACAAAAATATATATTACCGACGCTACAAGTGAAAAAACGGCGCAATATCTGTCAGATTACTATAACAAGAACTATGGCTATCCTCTTCAAATAACCAAAAAGAAAACAGATAAAGACGTTATCACACTGAAAAACACTGCCAATGGACAGATAACTGGCGGATACAATCTCACCGTTTCTGAAAAAGGTATAGAAATAGCAGGGAACGAAGCATCGGGAGTTTTTTACGGAGTGCAGACTCTTATACAATTACTACCCACACGCGCAGGTGTCCTACCTATCATAAAAGGTGTTGAGATAACAGACTATCCACGTTTTGAGTACCGCGGAATGCATCTTGACGTGGTGCGCCATTTTTACCCTGTGGAATACGTCAAACGCTACATAGACTTTTTGGCACTGCACAAGATGAATTATTTTCATTGGCACTTAACAGATGACCAAGGCTGGCGCATACAGATGAATTGCCACCCTGAGCTAACGCAAAAAGGTGCTTACCGAGATGGTGAGATAATAGGTCTTTACCCAGGTGTGTACAAAGAATTGCCATACGGTGGTTACTACACCCACGAACAAGCCCGCGAGGTGGTGCAGTACGCTGCTGAACGTTTCATTACTGTGATACCTGAGATAGACATTCCTGGGCATTGCATGGCGGTACTTGCTACTTTTCCGCAGTTTAGCACCGTGCCAAATGAAGAGAAATACTGCGCTCGCACGTGGGGCATTTTCAATAAATTCAACAACGTGTTAGCCCCTACACCTGAGGTTTTCAAATTTTTAGACGATGTTTTCTCAGAACTTTGCGATATTTTCCCCGGGCAATACATCCATGTGGGTGGTGATGAATGTGCCAAAAAATGGTGGAAAGAGAGTGAGCAGACTCAGAAATTTATGCGTGAGAACAACATAGCAGACCAGGAGGCTTTGCAGAGTTATTTCATCCGTCATGTACAAAAAACGGTAGTTAAAAAAGGAAAAACTCTTATCGGCTGGGATGAGATACTTCAAGGTGGTCTTGCTCCTGATGCCATAGTGATGAGCTGGCAAGGAATACATGGTGGTGTAGCAGCTGCTAAAAACGGACATCGCGTTATAATGACTCCTTCGGGATATTCGTATTTTAACAATATGCAGTCTCGCAATCAGACCAACGTTACCCACAAGGGTTACATTCCGTTAGATAAGGTGTATAACTACAACATCATTCCCGATGAGCTTTCACCAGAGGAGGCTAAAATGATAATAGGTGCTCAGGCGTGCCTATGGACAGAATACTACCCTACTACGTGGAAACTGGAATGTGCTCTTTTCCCTCGTCTTTCTGCTTTGGCTGAAAATGTGTGGAGTCAGAAAAAGGACTGGGAACATTTCAAAGAAAAGATGCCTTCACAGTTTGACCGTTATGACCTATGGGGTATTCGTTATTCTGAGGCTTTCTTTACTATGTACGATGTTGTTCACGGTGAACACTAACATACAGCAATAAAAATCCCGCCAATCAATGGCGGGATTTTTTATTCCATAAACATAGGGATTTTTCCAGCGGAGAAGAAAATGTTTATAGTTTTTCTCCAAAGGCTAAATCTCCTGCATCGCCAAGTCCGGGAATGATGTACTTATCTTCATTCATAGTTGGGTCTATGGTGGCTATCCACAGTTCGGATTCTATATCCTTGAAAAAGCGAGCTATGTTATTAACTCCTTCTTCACTGCCTATAACGGACACAACGTGTACTTTTTTAGGTATTCCTCTTTTTTTGAGAGCTTCATACACCGACATTATGGATGAACCTGTGGCGAGCATTGGGTCTGCTATGACCAGCACTTTGCCGTCTATGTTTGGGGAGGCGAGGTATTCTACCACTACTTCAAAATCATGTGAGTTTGGTAAATGCCGTCTGTATGCCGATATAAAGGTGTTTTCTGCTGAATCAAAACATTCCAAAAGTCCATTGTGTAGTGGTATGCCTGCTCTTAGAATGGAACATATTACTACTTCGTCTTCGGGCAAGGCACATTCTTTGGTGCCAAGTGGTGTGGTTATGGTTTTGGTGTGGTAGTTTAGTGTTTTGGACATTTCATAGCCGAGTATCTTTCCTATTCGTCCCAAATTATAACGGAAACGCAGGCGGTCTCTTTGCCCATTGACGTCTCTTAATGCTGCTACATACGAACTTAGAAGTGATTTTTCGGAACTGTAATCGTGTATTTTCATTTTGTATGGCTGTTTTGTTTGATGAAACAAAAATAACAATTAATTTTACACCACATATTTCATCTGATACAAATAACTAAAAATAGTACAAAAATGGTAAAACACATTGTGATGTTCAAACTAAAAGCAGAGGCTAAAAAAGATGCTCCTGAGCGTGCAAAGAAAGAATTGGAAGCTATGATGGGTGTTGCTCCAACACTCCGTAGTATGGAGGTGGGGATAGATTTCTCTTCTGAAAACCCAACTGCCGATTTGGTTCTCACTTCTACTTTTGATGATGTCTCTGGTCTTAAAGCCTATGCGGTGGACCCTGTTCACTTGGCTTTTTTGGAATGGTTCCGTCCGCTTATTACCATACGCACGGTGGTGGATTATCAGTATTGATATTCACTTTAAATACAAAAAGGCTCGCCATAGGCGAGCCTTTGATGCTATTTACCTAATTTAAGATAATCATTCAGAGCCTCCACATAAGAGGCAAAAGCATCTCTGCCAGTATCTGTAACACGAAGAACAGTACGAGGCATCTTGCCCTTGAACGTCTTTTCCACCGTAATATACTGCGCCTTTTGGAGTTTATCCACCTGCACAGAAAGATTGCCAGCGGTAGCACCAGTCTGCTCCTTTAAGTACACAAAATCAGCCTCTTGCACACCTATCAGTAAGGACATGACAGCCAAACGGAGCTGTGAGTGTAACAGAGGGTCTAATTCTTTGAGCATTGTTTTTTGGCTTTACTGTTTATAATATGCCCTGGTATTATCATTCCGATGACAAAGCACGCCGCAAAGATAAGAATATCCGTGGCGAAAAGAGTACCGTTTTTTACCAGCGATGAAAGAATGTACATACCGCACACTATACCCAAACATGGAAGTACTGCCAAAACGTTTTCTTTTATCACAGCCAAAGTCAAAGCCGTTGCTATAAATATTATTATCATAGTAACAGGCAGTACCAATGACCATACACCCATGATAAAACCCGACACCGCCATCAGTGAAACCATAGACACCGCACCTTCTATAACCCATATCTTAGAAGTAACAGTATCCATATAAGTTATCACCTTTTTATCTTCTTTTCTCTGAAAATATATCATGGTAGGCGTACCAATAAGAGGTATTAGAAACCACACCCAGTTCCACTGTTGCGAACCATTGAATAGCATACCTGCATACACCCCTAACGATGCTACAACCGAAAGGTAACCCCACAAAAGGAACATATTTCCACTACCTACTGAAAGGTTTTCGCGGGTATTGTTAATCATGCGGCTTATCAGTTCCAGACTCTCAGCCGAGGTAAGTTTCTTGTCTTCCATTTTTTCTTTTTTTATTTGTTTTCTTTTTTTGATTAGACTAAATTGTTTCAACCGATTGATGCTGCAAATGTAAAGTAGTTTATTTTATAAACCAAACAAAATTTAAATTTTTTTCATTTTCCTTTTCTCTCCACCCATAGAAAAGCCCAAAAGTAGATAAGTAACAAAAAATAGGCACATTATGTACCAAAACCGCTAATTATTGTCTAATTTTGCAGGGAAAAATATAAACATCACATAGAATGTTCAGAACACATACCTGCGGAGAACTATCCGCCAAAAACATAGGAGAAAAAGTTACCCTTTCTGGCTGGGTACAGCATAGTAGAGACCTCGGACAAATGGTTTTCATAGACCTGAGAGACCGCTATGGCATCACTCAGCTAACATTTAACGAAAAATCAGCCAAAGGACTTTTGGAAAAAGCCAAGACATTAGGGCGTGAATACGTCATACAAGCCACAGGACACGTTATAGAACGTGCCTCCAAAAACCCTAACAATCCAACTGGTGAGATAGAACTTTTTGTAGATGAACTGAACATACTGAATACCAGTGAAGTACCACCATTCACAATAGAAGATGTGTCTGATGGCGGTGAGGATATCCGTATGCGCTACCGTTATCTGGATATACGCCGTAACCCCGTCAAAGAAAACCTCCTTTTCCGTGCCAAAGTAAACATGGAAGTGAGAAAATACCTCGCAGCGGCTGGTTTTATAGACATAGAAACACCTTATCTTATAAACTCTACACCTGAGGGAGCGCGAGATTTTGTAGTGCC
>JAQUTH010000004.1:17080-34354 GCA_028709885.1 Flavobacteriales bacterium | reverse complement strand
TCTTATAGACCGCGCTGGTATAGTGGGTGCTGACGGAGCTACACATCACGGCATATTTGACTTGGCATACCTTTTACCTATACCCAACATGACAGTCTTGGCTCCTATGGACGCTA
Organism: Flavobacteriales bacterium; assembly: GCA_028709885.1. GTDB lineage: Bacteria > Bacteroidota > Bacteroidia > Flavobacteriales > UBA1820 > Merdimorpha. The sequence continues at coordinate 34,238 of JAQUTH010000004.1, read as the reverse complement.
CGGAACTGGAAAAAGCCATTGCCACGGCATACAAAGCTGAATATCCAGTGGCTGTTCGTTACCCACGTGGTGAGGCAGAAAAAAGTACTTACCAGACAGACGATGACTTTTTACATACCCGTCTTTTGAAAAAAGGCACAGATGTAGCCGTTATCTCTGTGGGAGATATTGGTCTGGATGTGGAAAAGGCTATTTCTCTTTTAGATGATACCAAAAAAAACAAAGTGGCACATTTTGACCTAAGGATAGTAAAGCCTTTGGATGAAAGCACGTTGAAACGCATTTTTTCATCTTTTCCAAAAATAATAACTGTGGAAAACGGCATCACAACTGGTGGAGCAGGAGAAAATATCACCGCTTGGGCTACCAAGCATGGGTATCACTCGGCAGATATAAAGAATATGGGAGTGGGTGATTTTTTCCCGTCTTTCGGCTCCATAGAACAGATAAAAGAACAATGTGGCATATCCGTTCAAGACATTAATACGGCTATAAAATGCAGTTTAGAAAAAGTTTAGTATTTTTGTCCCATGAATCATAAAAAATAAATAATCATCAACATGAATAAACGTCTATTATATTCTATTTTGTTTTCTCTTTTCGCTTTGAGTGCTTTTTCTCAGACGGTGGTAGATGAAAACACTGCAAAATTCCTCAGAGATTTTGACAGCCAAAAGATAAAACCAGCACACATAGATACTTCATATTGGCAGACATCAGCCAAGATAAATTTTGACATAACCGCATGGACAATATCTGACAACTGGTATCAATCCAGTGTCAGGAGTAGTCTGAAATTCAGATTTAATGGAGTAGCATCTGCCAACTATATACGCGAATATACCAAATGGAACAATAGTATGGATATTCGTTTGGGATTTTTATGGGAAGACGCTGGAAAATTAACCGAGGGCGCACGAAATTTAGTTATTGACAACAACTACTTGCGTCTGACCACTGAGTATGCCGTTAAAATAGCACGCAAGTTTGACTTTGTAGCCAACGTAGACCTCACCACACAGATACTATCCAGCTATGCCAATAACACTGCCAAACTGCCTAACAAGACTTTCATGGCTCCGGGAACAGTCAATATCGGTGTGGGTGCTAAATATTCATATTCAAAAGGTGCTATAAATAAATTTACTGTTAGTTTATTTCCTATAAACTCCAACATCACTATGGTCTTAGACCAGCGTTTGGCAGACCTGGGTACATCAGGAGTAAAACCCGCCCAATATGACGAAGAACATAATCTAATAAAACACGGAGACTGGGAAAAGACTGTTTGGGGTGCGCGTTTGGACTGTTATCTCAAATGGTTTATCACCAAAGACAAAAAACTTTGGATGGATAACACGTTCAATTTCTTTGTGGATTATGTGGATAATTTCGGTGCTGGGCAGATGAATGACTTTTTTGCCATATATTATCAATTTACCAAAACATTCAGTGTGAACTACAAAACACAGCTTCGCTACTATGACAATGAGAAAACTGTGGTTACAGAACTCATCAACGATGTACCTACTAAGGTTACCCACGGGGCTACCATGCAGATGAAAAATGATTTCACATTGGGTCTAACATTCAATTTCTAAAAAAAAGTAGCTTAGCTCTTTAAGTGTTACACATAAAAACCGTACCTTTGCACAGTGAAATAAAAGGATAAGAACATCTCACTAATAATTCATTTATATAACCACATAATATGAACCCACAGCCAAAAATCTTCGCCGCATCAGGCAGCAGAGCCTTAGCGGAAAAGATAGCTCAAGCGTATGGCACAGAATTAGGAAAAGTAGAACTCTCCCATTTTTCCGACGGTGAATTTCAACCTTGTTTTGAGGAGACAGTACGTGGAGCGCACGTGTATCTGATTTGCTCTACACCACCACCATCTGAAAATCTGATGGAACTCCTTTTGATGATAGACTGCGCCAAACGCGCATCTGCCAGCAAAATAATCCCTGTAATACCTTATTTCGGCTGGGCACGTCAAGACCGTAAAGATAAACCACGTGTTCCAATAGGCGCTAAAATGGTAGCCAAAATGCTTGAAACAGCAGGTGCCACCAGAATAGTAACCATGGACCTACACGCAGACCAGATACAAGGCTTCTTTGAAATGCCAGTAGACCACCTTTACGCATCTACCATTTTTGCATCTTATATCCAAGATATGTTGAAAAAAGGCACTGTAAAGGATTTGGTAATAGCTTCTCCTGACATGGGCGGTAGCAAACGTGCATATTCTTACGCCAAATACTTTGGTTGCGACGTGGTAATATGCTACAAACAACGCAAAAAAGCCAACGTGATAGACAGTATGCGTCTTATAGGCGATGTAGAAGGAAAAGACATCATCTTGGTAGATGACATGGCAGACACTGCTGGTACTCTTACCAAAGCATGCGATATAATGATGGACAAAGGAGCCCGAAGCGTTCGTGCAATGGTTTCTCATCCTCTTCTTTCTGGTAACGCATATGAAAGAATAGAAAATTCTAAGATAACAGAACTCATTACAACTGATAGTATTGAGTTAAAAAATTCATCAAGTAAAATAAAAGTGTTATCTTGCGCCTCCCTTATGGCAGATGCTATAAAAATGATAGAAGACAACGCGTCATTGAGCGCGAAATTTATATTTTAACAACTAATTTTTATTTTTATGAAGTCAATTACACTTAAAGGACTCGAAAGAGAAAGCGTGGGTAAAGTATCTACAAATGCCTTGCGTAATGCTGACCGTGTACCTTGTGTAGTCTACGGCGGTGAAAACCCTATTCACTTTTCAGTGGATGCCAAAGATTTGAACCCTTTGGTTTACACTCCGGATGCACTAATCGTAGACTTGGAACTTTCAGGTAAAAAAATCAAAGCAGCTCTTCAAGATTTGCAATTCCACCCAGTATCGGATAACATCCTACACGTGGATTTCGTAGAGCTTTTTGACAACAAACCTGTTACAATGAAAGTTCCAGTGAAAATAACCGGACACTCTATCGGCGTACGCGCTGGTGGTGCCTTGGCTGTTAACTCACGCAAGTTAGCTGTTCGCGCTTTACCAGCAAACCTTCCTGATTTTATAGAAGTGGACATCACACCTCTTAAAATAGGAGACAAAGCCATCATCCGTAGCCTTCAAAAAGAAAACTACAAAATCATGGCACCAGATACAGCTATCGTAGCTTACATCAAATCTTCTCGTAACGCAGCTAAAACAGCTGATGACGCAACAGAAGAAACAGCCGCTACTAAATAATAACATAGCGAAAAACCAAAAACAGTCGCTTTCCCAAAGGAAAGCGACTGTTTTTTTATATGCTCTAAAAATATTTTCTCTATTTCTTGTGATGACGTCCGCGAAGTACCTCTATCACATCCTGTAAATGATAGCCTTTTGCTACCAGCAGAACTATATAGTGATACATAAGGTCTGCACATTCGTTAAGGAAAAGGTCTTCGTTGTCATCTTTGGCTTCTATGACCACTTCAACGGCTTCTTCACCTACTTTCTGAGCTACTTTATTTATTCCACGTTGGATAAGGCGCGCTGTGTAAGACTCCTCAGGAGAATCATTTTTGCGCTCATTGAGGTATTTTTCCAAGTAAAAAAGAAAATTATCAGCATCATTTACCTCACCCCAGCAGGTATCTGTTCCTGTATGGCAAGCAGGTCCTTGTGGGTGTACTTTTATCAAAAGACTATCGGAATCACAGTCTGCGAGTATCTCTGTTACATGGAGAAAATTACCGCTTTCTTCACCTTTGGTCCATAGTTTTTTGTGGCTGCGACTGTAAAAAGTGGCAAGCCCCGTTTCTATGGTTTTTTTATAAGACTCTTCGTTCATGTATGCCTGCATCAGCACTACACGAGTGGTAGCGTCTTGGATTATGGCAGGGATAAGACCATCTGCCGAGTATTTTAGTGCTACGTTTTGTGGATATTTCATTGTGTTTATATTATTTTACAGTTCTTATTTCTATTCCATTTTCTCTTAAATACGCTTTGACCTGCGGGATGGTCAGTTTTCCATAGTGAAAAACCCCTGCTGCCAACGCTGCTGAGGCATGTCCCTGAGCAAAGGCGTCATAAAACGAAGCCAGCGTCCCCGCTCCTCCCGATGCTATAACGGGTATATCTACCATATCTGCTATGGTGCAGGTAGGTTCTAAGGCAAAACCTTCATTGGTGCCGTCATTATCCATAGATGTAAAAAGTATCTCGCCTGCACCTAAGTCACGTGCTTTTTTTGCCCAGTCATACAAAAGGACATCTGTGCGTTCACGTCCGCCTTTGACATATACTCGCCACTGCCCGTCTTCTTCTTTTCGTGCATCCATAGCCACCACAACGCACTGACTGCCAAAAGCATGAGAAAGTTCGCTTATGAGTTCTGGACGTGCCAAAGCTGACGAATTGACTGATATTTTATCTGCTCCTTTATTCAGTAGAGCCTCAACATCTGCAACAGATGATATTCCTCCGCCCACGGTAAAAGGTATATTTACCGCTTGAGCTACTCTCTGTACCCATTCCAACTGCGTGGTGCGGCGGTCATGACTGGCTGTGATGTCCAAGAAAACCAATTCGTCTGCACCTTCATTGCAATACCGTGTAGATAACTCCACTATATCTCCTGCATCTCTCAGCCCTACGAAATTAGTGCCTTTGACTGTTCGTCCGTCTTTTACGTCAAGGCATGGTATTATTCTTTTAGCTAACACTTTATATTATTTTTTCAGTTCAAAAGAGCGCAACTGTGCCAACGTGATACGTTTTTCATATATCGCCTTGCCTACTATTACTTCGCTCATTCCTATTTTTTCCAAATCTTCTATGTCCTCCACGCATGACACCCCGCCAGAGGCTATAAGTGTTACATCGGGAAAACGTTTCATCAGTTTTTCATACAAAGAAACCGATGTCCCTGCCAACATTCCGTCTTTTGATATGTCAGTACACATAAGGTGGCTTATCATACCAGCATAGCCCTCCACCATGTCAAAGATAGTGGTATCGGTGATGTTTTTCCAGCCATGGGTGCATATTTTTTCATCTTTTACGTCTGCCCCTATTATGATTTTATCTGCTCCATAACGTTCTATCCATGATTTAGTAAGCTCAGGTGCGGTAAAAGCGACACTGCCTATGCAGGCAAAAGATGCTCCTGCGTCAAAGACTGCGCGTATATCATCATCCGTTTTTATTCCTCCTCCAAAATCTATTTTTAGTTTTGTCGTTTTGCAAATATTTTTAAGAGTGTCTATATTTACCACGTGAGATGCTTTTGCTCCGTCCAAATCTACCAGATGTAACCGTGTAAAACCTGCTTTTTGGTATTCCAGCGCCATCTCTACTGGCGAAGATGAATATGTCTTTTGCTGGGAATAATCTCCCTGAGTGAGGCGGACGCACTGCCCGTTTATAAGGTCTATGGCTGGTATTATGGTCATAATTCTAAAAAGTTTTTAAGTATTCTCTCTCCTACCGAAGATGATTTTTCTGGGTGAAACTGTGTCCCGTAAAAATTGCCTTTATGCAGTGCTGCGGAAAAATCAGTCATGTAACTGCACTGCGCTATGGTGTATTTTTCATCCACTGGCACGTAATACGAATGGACGAAATACACTTTTTCATTTTCTGGTACAGAGCAAAACATGCCTGTTTTTAGTGAAAAAATGTCATTCCAACCCATGTGAGGTATCTTTTGCTCACCTGTAAATTTCTTTACTGCAAGTGGAAAAATGCCAAGACCAACGGTATTTTCCTCTTCTGAAAAAGCGCACATCATCTGCATTCCCAGACATATTCCCAGTACTGGCTGTGTAAGGTTTTTTATCACCGTGTCAAGTCCCGTTTTTTTAAGGCTTTCCATAGCGGCACCAGCCTGCCCTACTCCCGGGAAAATAACTTTGTCGGCACTCTTTATCTCATCGGCAGATGAGGTCAAAACAGCACTGTATCCAAGACGTTGTACCGCTGTGGAGACTGAAAAGACGTTACCTGCCCCGTAATCTATTATCGCTATTTTCATCACAATGTACCTTTTGAAGACGGTATGGCTGTTCCTGTTATGCGTATTGCCATTTTTATAGTACGGGCAAAGGCTTTGAAAATGCCCTCTATCACATGGTGAGTGTTTTCTCCCGAAGCTGTTATGTGCATATTGGCATGAGCGGCACTGCAAAAGGACTCAAAAAAGTGTTTGGTCATTTCGGTAGGAAAATCTCCAACGTACTCACGGTCAAAAGTGGTGTTAAATTCTAAATGCGCACGTCCTGAAAAGTCCAGCAACACTTCCGCTTTTGTCTCGTCCATAGGCAGAGAAAAACCATAACGTTCTATACCTTTCTTTTTACCCAGCGCTTCGGCAAAACACTCTCCCAATGCTATTGCAGTATCTTCTATGGTGTGATGCTCATCCACTGCGAGGTCTCCTTTTACCTTTATGGTAAGGTCCACTCCACCGTGGTGAGCTATCTGGCTTAGCATATGGTCAAAAAATCCAAGTCCTGTATTTACATTGCATTTGCCACTACCGTTAAGGTCTAAACGCACCACTATGTCCGTTTCATTGGTCTTACGAGAAACGTATGCTGTTCTTGCTCCTTTGGTCAAAAAAGTGAGTATCTCTCCCCATGTTTTTATTCCATAAAAACCATTCCCTCTATCTCCTGCATCGCTACCTATAACTATACCTTTTATGCCCATATTGGCAGCCAGCTGCATATCGGTAGGACGGTCGCCTATAACATAGGAAGATGCGTAATCCAGCATTTCGTTCATGTATTTTTCTACCATTCCTGTGCGAGGTTTGCGCATAGGGCTATTATCTTCTGGCATAGAAGGGTCTATCAGCACATCGGAGAATGTTACTCCTTCGCCTTCCAGCGTGGTCATCATTTTCTGATGAGGAACAGTAAATGTTTCAGTAGGAAAAGATGCTGTTCCCAGTCCGTCTTGGTTTGATACCATTACCAACATATAATCCGTGGTAGAGCATATAGAACTCAGAGCGCCTATCACTCCGGGTACAAATTCCAATTTTTCAAGACTATCTACTTGGTAATCTACTGGTGGTTCTTTGATGATAGTGCCGTCGCGGTCTATAAAGAGTATTTTTTTCATCTTATGCTTGTTTCTTATATGTTTCCAAAAGAGATAATAAAAGTTCGTTTTGTTCAGGTGTGCCCACGGTTATGCGTATGCCTCCTGTTATTAGCGGCGGAATATCTCTAAGACGTACCACGACTTCATTTTCCACTAAGAAATTGTATAACTGGCGACACTGAGGTGTGCGCACAAGGATAAAATTAGCATCCGAAGGGTACACGTGAGTAAAGAGTCCTGTTTCTTCTAAAAGTGGTATCAAGGCTTCTCTTTGAGCTATCACCTCATCTCTTCTTTGGCAAAAGAGGTCTTGTTTTTCCAGTATTTCCAATGCCAATCTCTGCGTCTCTATGGATATATTGTACGGTGGTTTTACTTTGTTAAAAACAGATATTATCTCACGTGAGGCAAAACAAATCCCCAAACGCAATCCTGCCATACCCCATGCCTTAGAAAGCGTTTGCAAGACTATCAGGTTAGGGTATTTCTCTAAAAGAGAAACAGCCGATTTCTCTTTTGAAAAGTCCACATAAGCCTCATCAACCACCACCAAATTTGGTGATGTGGCGCATATTTTTTCTATTTTTTCCAGAGGCACTGCTGTCCCCACAGGATTATTAGGAGAACAGATGAAAATGACTTTTGTGCGTGGGTCAGCTACTTTTTTTAGCGCATCCCAGTCTGGTTGGAAAACATTTGTGAGTGATATTTGACGCACCTGAACATCGTTTATATGAGCGCTAACATCATACATGGCATATCCAGGTACAAAAGACACAATGTTGTCTTTTGCAGGTTCGCATACACTGCGAATGATAATATCTATTATCTCATCGGATCCATTTCCCAAGAGGATACAGTCAGATGATACGCCTTTGATACTGGAAAGACGTTTTTTGACAGCTTTTTGCAAAGGGTCAGGGTAACGGTTATAACCAGTGTCATATGGGTTTTCGTTGGCATCAAGGAAGGTAGCGTCTTCGCCTTTGTATTCATCTCGGGCGCATGAGTATGGAGCCAACATTTTTATATTGCTTCTCAGTATGTTTTCTATGGAAAAAGTCATATTGCTGTATTTTATTTTTTCTTTATACGGATAGTAACTGCGTTTTTGTGAGCATCAAGATGTTCATTTTCAGCCATCAACTCTATGGTGTGTCCCAAAGAAGCGAGCCCCTGCTCAGATAAGTGTTGAAAAGTGATTTTCTTTGTAAAAGCATCCATATTCACTCCGCTGTACGAACGTGCATAAGCACTGGTAGGTAGTGTGTGGTTAGTCCCAGATGCGTAATCTCCCGCACTCTCAGGTGAATAATTTCCTAAAAATACCGAACCTGCATTGGTTACCGTCTTTGCCACCGTCATATAATCCTCCACGCAGAGTATCAAGTGTTCAGGCGCATACATATTGGAAAACTCCACACATTGGGCTATGTTTTTAAGAAGTATCATCTTGCTATTGGAAAGAGCCTTCATTGCTACCTCTTTTCGTGGGAGTAATTTTAGCTGAGCTTCTATTGCTTTTTCCACCGCTGGGATAAGGTCTTCATAAGGTGTGATAAGTACCACTTGGCTATCTGGACCATGTTCTGCCTGAGACAGCAAATCAGACGCCACAAACTGTGCATCTGCTGTTTTATCTGCTATGACCAGTACTTCGGAAGGACCTGCTGGCATATCTATTGCCACCCCATGGCGTGTGGCTGTCTGTTTGGCTGCCATGACATACTGATTACCCGGTCCGAAAATTTTATAAACAGCAGGGATAGTTTTAGTACCAAAGGTCATAGCTGCTATTGCCTGAATACCTCCTACCTTAAATATCTTGGTTACTCCGCACTGAATGGCTGTCCATAGGACTACTGGGTTTATAGAGCCGTCTTTGGTAGGTGGAGTGCAGAGTATTATTTCTTTGCATCCTGCTATTTTAGCTGGTACCGCAAGCATCAATACAGTAGAAAACAGCGGAGCACTTCCTCCCGGTATATATAATCCCACACGGTCTATCGGGCGTATTTCCTGCCAGCAGGTAACACCTTGTGTGGTTTCTACTTTTTCAGGTGTGCGTATCTGAGAACTATGGAATCTTTCTATATTTTCCTTTGCACTGAGAATGGCTTTTTGAAGCGTGGCTGGTACTTTGCGCTGAGCGACGGCTATTTCCTTTTCATTTATGGCAAATTCTTCCACAACTGCTCCGTCAAACATTTCGGTGTAGCGGGATAGGGCTTTGTCGCCTTCTTTTTCCACTTCTTTGAAAACTTCGGCACATGTTTCTTCCAACGATGCTGTGCTAAGGCGTGGACGAGTCGTTAGTTTTGCCCACAGAGAGCGCGAAGGGTTTATTATCGTTTCCATTACAATATCATTTTTTCTATCGGTAATACCAGTATTCCTTCTGCTCCTGCTGCCTTGAGCTGTCCTATGACCTCCCAGAAAGTGGACTCCTGCACCACTGAGTGTAGTGATACCCAGCCTTTTTTGTGTAGCGGTATGATAGTAGGGCTTTTTTGTCCCGGCAAAAGAGCGCATATAGTTTCAAGCGATTCTTCGGGTGCGTTTAGCATTATGTATTTGTTGCTACGGCTATCTAAAACTGCTTTTATGCGAAATGTCAACTGGTCTAATATGTTCTGCTTTATGGCAGACAAAGAGGGATTAGCTATAAGGACAGCTTCGGATTCCAGTACTTTGAATTTTTCTACCAGTCCATTTTTAAAAAGTGTACTGCCAGAAGATACTATATCGCATATTCCGTCGGCAAGTCCTATACTTGGAGCTATTTCTACCGAACCTGATATTTCGTGTATTTCCGCTGTTATGTTGTTGTTTTCTAAAAATGTACGCAATGTACGTGGGTAAGATGTGGCTATCTTTTTGCCATTGAAATAAGATACTTCATTGCATTGCACGTTTTTAGGCACTGCCATAGAGACTCTGCATTTGGAGAAACCGAGTGGCAGGACTATGGTGTTACCTGTGTTTTTCTCATATTCGGTGTTGGAGCCTATGATAGCTACATCTGCCACTCCGTCACGAACATACTGAGGAATGTCTGAATTTCTCAGGTAGAGTACCTCCACAGGAAAATTGGACGACTGTGCCATAAGGCAGTCTGTTCCGTTGTTGATAGATATGCCACAGTCTTTCAGCAGGGCTATGGTGTCTTCGTTTAAGCGTCCCGATTTTTGGATAGCTATTTTTAATTTTTCCATTGTATTTTTTGTTTTATTTTTTCACATAAAAAAACTCGCCGAGGAAATCCACAGCGAGCTTATACTTTTATTTTGACAATACCGTATAACGAATCATCTCACCGTGGAGTACGTGGGTTATGATGATGTGCGTGATGCAGTATAGTGTTTTTCATTTTCATTACTTTGATGCCACAAATGTAAGGATTATTTTTTGTTTTCAAAATTTTTTAGCGAATAATTCATTCTTTTTCTCTTTTCTTTATATTCTATTCAGTGCACAGATTGAATGTGGCTTTACGGTAAATTTTTAAGGTTTATTTTGCTTTTAAATGTAAAAATAATGTACCTTTGCTCCACTTTTATGCCCCAGTGGTGAAATGGTAGACACGCATGCTTCAGGTGCATGTGCCTTCACGGGTGTGCTGGTTCGAGTCCGGTCTGGGGCACACTAAACCTTCATTTTATGGAGGTTTTTCTTTTTTAAAGGCTACATATATACTCCTTCATCTGTTCCAAATGCTCCTCTATGCTCCTGAGGAGCTTGAACTGAGCCTCACTACGCACACGGTTATGTTCAGGATAAGCCACCTTATAATACACATCGCCCAAGAGATAATCTCCCAAAAAACGCACCGTCTGCATATACGTGAGAAGTGCCGCTCCATAAGGCAGATTTTCCCTTTCCAAAGGAGAAAGGAAAGCGCCAGCACCATTTATATAACCACGCGCATAAGCCTTGAATACATCCATATTCAGTCCAACTTTGGACAAATCCGCATCATCCTCAGCACCAGTATTACCAGCCGTACGAATGAAATCACCAAAGTCTGAAAGCACATATCCGGGCATGGTAGTGTCCAAATCTATAACACAAAGGAAATCTCCATTTTTATCAAAAAGCATATTATTCACTTTGGTATCGCAGTGATTTATCCGCTTAGGCAAAAGACCCTCACGGTGCAGGCGTTCAGCCCTGCACATATCGTAAGCCCTTTTTTCTATTTCATCCACCAAAGATGCTACTTTTTCAAGCCTTTGAGGCAAAGCATTTTTCACCGCTTCACGAAAGCCATCCAAACGATACTCCATATTGTGAAAATAAGGTATCGTCTCGCCTATTTTGCCCTCTGGAATATCTGAGAGCATACACTGGAACTCTCCAAAAGCACGCCCAGCACTCATTGCCGTCTGCTGAGTTACCTCATCATAAGTTAGAGTGTCAGGTATATAAACAGTCATCCGCCAATAACCGCTTTCATCATGGTAGTACAAAGAGCCATTTACCGTAGGCACAACGGTGAGGACTTTGCGGTCTATATCTTTTTCACAGCGTTCTATTAATTTTTGACGTATGTGGGTAGTGATATTTAAAATGTTGGTTTGAAGAAGGTCTATATCCTTAAAAATATTGTGATTGATACGTTGGAGGACGTAATCGGGACATTTTCCTTGCGTTGTTACCAAAAATGTATCGTTTATAAGACCCGCGCCCAGTGGGGATATTTTTTCCACGGTGGAAGCTATGGCAAATTGCTCAGCTATGTGTGTAGTATTCATTGTATTGGTTTTAGTGGTATAAAAGTAGAAAAAACATTTGACTGTACCAATAAAAAACCCGCCACCAATGTGGCGGGTTCTAAAATTTTATCAGTAAGCATCTTCGTGAACGCCTTTGACTGCACGTCCAGAAGGGTCATTCATGTTCTTAAACGAAGCATCCCATGCCAATGCCTCAGCTGTGGAGCATGCCACCGAAGGCACCGAAGGGACACTCATAGCCGCGCTATTGCTCGGGAAATGCTCTTCAAATATGGTGCGGTAGTAATATTCCTCTTTGTTTCGTGGTGGGTTTATAGGAAAACGAGAAGCTGCATGAGCCATTTGCTCATCACTGACAGCCTCAGAGGTTATTTTTTTAAGAGTATCTATCCACGAATAGCCCACACCGTCGGAAAATTGCTCTTTCTGACGCCATGCCACTTCTTTTGGCAACATATCTTCAAAAGCCTCGCGGAGTATTTTTTTCTCTATCACCTTGCCTGGTGCCATTTTTGCTTGTGGATTTAGGCGCATAGACACGTCCATGAACTCTTTGTCAAGAAAAGGGACACGTCCTTCCACTCCCCATGCTGCAAGGCTCTTGTTGGCTCTCAGACAGTCATAAAGGTGCAGTTTTGATATTTTGCGGAGCGTCTCCTCGTGGAAAGCGCGGGCATCTGGTGCTTTGTGAAAATACAGATAACCCCCGAAAACTTCATCTGCTCCCTCGCCACTGAGTACCATTTTTATACCCATACTCTTGATAACACGTGATAAAAGGTACATAGGGGTAGATGCTCGCACAGTGGTTACATCGTACGTCTCTATGTAGTAAATAACATCACGGATAGCGTCAAGTCCTTCTTGCACTGTGTAATTTATCTCATGATGCACCGTTCCTATGTGTTCTGCTACTTTCGCCGCTGCTGACAAATCAGGAGCTCCTTTTAGTCCTACGGCAAAAGAGTGAAGCTGAGGCCACCATGCGTCCGATGAGCTATCTGTTTCTATTCGTTTGGCAGCGTATTTCTTTGCCACAGCAGATATTATAGACGAGTCAAGCCCTCCTGATAGAAGCACTCCATAAGGCACATCACTCATAAGTTGGCGACGGACAGAATCTTCCAACGCTTTTTTCAGCTCTGCCACCGAAGCTCCGTTATCTTTTACAGCATCATAACTTTCCCAGTCCCGTTTATACCATTTGGTCATTTTACCTTCCTCACTGTAATAATAATATCCAGGTAAAAATGGCTCATAGCTACTGGCAAAACCTTCCAGTCCTTTCAGTTCTGAACACACCATAACATGTCCTTGCTCATCACGTCCCATATACAAAGGGATAACACCTATCTGGTCTCTGGCTATAAGGTAAACGTCTTTTTCCAAATCATAAAGAGCAAAAGCAAAAATACCGCTTATGTCTTCCAAGAAGTCAATGCCTTTTTTTCTGTACAGTGCCAAAATGACTTCACAGTCTGAACCTGTTTGAAATTCATATTCATCTTTCAGCTCTTCACGAAGGGCGCGGTGGTTATATATTTCACCATTGACACACAGTATCTGTTTGCCATCAGGACTGACAAGAGGCTGTCCTCCCGAGGCTGGGTCTACTATTGAAAGGCGTTCATGTGCCATTATGGCACTACCTCCGCTGTATATTCCGCTCCAATCCGGTCCACGATGACGGATGCGTTTACTCATTTGAAGTGCTTGCTTTCGCAATGCTTCATTTTGTTCTTTTATGCCAAAAATGGCTGTTATTCCACACATTGTGTTATTGTTTTATGTTCTTTAATTATTTTCTGTTTCAAAAAAAAAGCCTGCCGCATTAATGCGGCAGGCTTTTTATAGTGTACGCAACTCCCTGCGCACCTCTTATTTACTGCCGCAAACGTAGAGGGGTGTTCAGATTATTGCAATTATTGATATTTCTAATGTTCATGCTTTGTGCTATGATTATGGCAACAAATATATAAATTTAATATTTACTTGCCAACTTTTTGAAGAAATTTATCAATTTTTTTCGCTACCATCTGTCCAGACGCCATAGCACGCACCACCAAAGATGCTCCACTTACAGCATCACCACAAGCAAACACCTTAGCAAACGATGTAAGTCCTTGTACATCAATAGATATGTTTTTTCTTCCGTCCACATTTAGCGAAAGTTCAGATACAACTCCGTCCTGCGCCGGGGATACAAATCCCATAGCCAAGAACACAAGGTCTGCTTTTATCACCTCTACCTTTCCAGTTTTTTTCATCTGTGGACGTCCTCCATCTGGCGAATGTACCCATTCCACTTCTTCCACCTCAACGCCCGTTAGCACACCTTTTTCTCCCAAAAATTTATTGGAAGTAAGACACCAACGGCGTATGCAACCTTCCTGATGGCTACTGGACGTTTTCAGCACCTGCGGATACATAGGCCAAGGTGTAGCTATGTTATGACCTTCTGGCGGGCAAGGCATTATTTCTATCTGCGTTACCGATGCTGCTCCATGGCGATGTGCTGTACCAACGCAGTCAGAACCAGTATCACCTCCACCTATTACAAGCACGTGTTTGTCTTTGGCGTTGATGATTTTTTCTGGTGGTACTGGTAGGTTTTCAAGCAATTTGTTCTGCATACCGAGCAGTTCCAATGCCAAATACACTCCTTTGAGTTCTCGTCCTTCTATCGGCAGATCGCGAGCAACGCCTGTTCCTATGGCTACGCACACAGCATCGTATTTTTTGGTAAGTTCAGCTGCGGTGATGTCTTTTCCTATTTCGGTGTCAAAGATAAAATGTACGCCTTCGCGTTCCATAAGGTTTAGTCTGCGCTCTACTATTTTTTTGGATAGTTTGAAATTTGGTATTCCAAAACGCAGTAATCCTCCTCCGCGAGGCTCTTTTTCATACACTGTAACACAATACCCCATGCGGTTAAGACGGTTGGCACAGGCAAGTCCAGATGGTCCACTACCTACCACAGCCACTTTTTTATCCAGACGAACAACTGGCACATAAGGTTCTATCAGTCCTTCGTGAAAGGCTGTCTCAGCTATTGCGGCTTCGTTTTCACGTATGGTAACTGGGGCATCGGCACTGAGTTTTAAGACGCAACTTTTTTCACACAGCGCAGGACATATACGTCCGGTGAACTCCGGAAAATCGCACGCTTGTTCCAGTACGTGGTACGCTTGTTTTATTTTTCCTTTGAAAAGGAGGTCTTGCCATTCAGGCTGACGGTTGCCAACGGGACATGCCCAGTGGCAAAAAGGCACTCCGCAGTCCATACAGCGTGATGCTTGTGTACGGCGGTCTGCACTATTGAGAGTTTGTTCTACTTCACTATAATCATTCACACGGTCATGTATGGGGCGATATCCTGCTTCCAGACGACCTACGGTGAGAAATGCTTTTGGGTTTCCCATGATATGTTCTCTTTTTTAATTCTTAAAATGGATTAGTAGTCGCGCTGTACTTCTTGTATTTTCTGTTGGAGAAGGCGCATTTGTTCTTCTTGGAGGACACGTTTGTATTCTATCGGCACTACGCAGATAAACTCTTCAACGTATTTGTTCCAGTTATCCAACATTTTTCCTGCCAAAGGACTACCTGTGTAATGATAATGCTGGCGTATGAGCGAATGAAGCTCTTTTCGCTCAGGAGCATCTTCCACCAATGAAAGTTCTACCATTTCCATATTGCAGAAATAGTCAAAATCTCCTTCTTTGTTCCACACATAAGCCACACCACCGCTCATACCTGCGGCAAAGTTGCGCCCTGTTGTACCCAAAACCACTACTCGTCCACCTGTCATGTATTCGCAGCAGTGGTCGCCAACACCTTCAACAACAGCCACAGCACCACTGTTTCTCACCGCAAAACGCTCTCCTACACGTCCGTTTATAAAGACCTGCCCGCTGGTAGCTCCATAAAGAATGGTATTACCTGCTATGATGTTATCCTGAGGTACAAATGCTGCTCTGGACGGAGGCATAAGACTTATTCGTCCTCCTGAAAGACCTTTTCCAAGATAGTCATTGGCTTCTCCTTGAAGACTAAAATGTACTCCATGAGACAGAAACGCTCCGAAAGACTGTCCTGCACTGCCTTTGAATTTTACATTCAGGGTGTTTTCAGGAAGACCTGCTTGCCCGTATTTGGCAGCTATTTCACCAGAGAGCATAGCACCGACACTGCGGTCTGTATTTACTATTGTGTAATCCAAAGAAACTTCTCGTGAGGAGTTAAGGGCAGAGGATGCTGCACGTATTATCTCGCGGTCTTTTACTTTTTCTATGTCGTGTTTTTGAGTGGTGGTGTTGTGCAATGGACAAGATGCTTCATCGGAAGGCTTGTACAGCAGGTGAGAAAAATCCAAAAGGTCGTGTTTTTCCACTCCGTCAGACGTTTTTCTCTCCAAATATTCGGTATGACCTATCAGCTCATCCATATTTTTGAGTCCCATTTGTGCCAAATACTCGCGCACCTCGGTAGCCAGATAAGTAAAGAAATTGACCAAATACTCATAACGACCACGGAAACGTTTTCTCAGTTCTTCATTTTGTGTGGCAACACCTACTGGGCAAGTATTCATATGGCATTTGCGCATCATAACACAGCCCATAACTATAAGTGCCGATGTAGCAAAACCAAATTCTTCTGCTCCCAAAGCAGCCATTATGACTATATCACGTCCCGTTTTTATCTGCCCGTCTGTCTGTAAACGCACCTGTGAACGAAGACTGTTTAACACTAATGTCTGTTGAGTTTCACAAAGACCTATCTCGGTAGGAAGTCCTGCGTAACGAATAGAGCTGGCTGGTGAAGCTCCTGTACCGCCTTCTGCTCCCGATATGACTATACGGTCTGCTTTTGCCTTGGCAACACCTGCGGCTATGGTTCCTACACCACTCTCAGACACCAATTTTACACTTATCTCAGCTCGTGGATTTACATTTTTTAGGTCAAATATTAGCTGTGCCAAATCCTCAATACTGTATATATCATGGTGAGGTGGCGGTGATATGAGCGATATTCCGGGTATGGAGTGTCGCGTTTTGGCTATCACTTCATCTACCTTAAAGCCTGGTAGCTGTCCGCCTTCTCCTGGTTTTGCACCCTGAGCTACTTTTATCTGTATTTCATCAGCATTGACCAAATATTCAGCTGTTACTCCAAAACGTCCCGATGCTACTTGTTTTATGGCACTGCGCATAGAAATACCATCTACCGTCTGGGTGTAACGTTCTGAGTCTTCTCCTCCTTCACCGGTATTACTGCGCCCATGTATTTTATTCATAGCCAA
>JAQUTH010000004.1:0-17070 GCA_028709885.1 Flavobacteriales bacterium | reverse complement strand
GTCTTCCATCCGTTGCAAACGACGACGAAGTTCCTCCAGCTTTTCCTGCTCAAGGGCAAGGAGTTTGCGGCCGGTTTCGACTTTGTGGCGGATTTCATCCAGTTGGCTCCGATCCATAGCCCCCGTTACAAAACGTTTCATTATAGACTCCACTGGTTCTACTTCCTCCAATGCTATTGGCGTACCTTTTTTAAATCCTAAGAAATCTCTCAGGAAAATAGGCTGTTCCTTTTCATCCACCCCATGGGTGTATTCCTTGAATTTTTTGTAACTACCAAGGCGTGTAGATAGCTGTAACGCTGTTATAGACTCTGGGTTCCATGCGTGTGCTTCGCCGTCTTTTCTGTAACTGTACAATCCATGGTGAGGTAGCATACTATCCAAAGGCTGGTATGCCTCGCTGTGAAGTTTAAGGACATCTTTTGCTATTTCTTGCAAACGGATACCTCCGATATTTGAAGTAGTGCCACAGAAATAATCACGTACCAATTCTTCTGACAGACCGATAGCTTCAAAAAGTTGCGCACCACGGTAGCTTCGTATAGTACTGATGCCCATTTTGCTTATTATCTTCAAAAGACCTTTGCAAAGTGCTTTTATATAGTTTTTCTGCGCTGTGGCATAGTCCAGCTGTATTTCTTTTTTATCTACCAAATCTTTCAGCACAGCAAAAGCCATATAAGGATTTATTGCACTGGCTCCGTATCCCAAAAGAAGAGCACAGTGCATAACCTCACGCGCATCTCCTGTTTCTACCACCAGAGCTGTCTGAACACGTTTTTGCACACCCACCAAATAATGATGTACCGCACTCACCGCCAAAAGCGACGGTATAGCTGCGTGATGTTCATCCACCGCTCTATCTGACAAGATGATGTAATTAGCACCCTCATCTATTGCTTTTTCTGCCTGATGACACATATCATCTATTGCCTTTTTAAGACCATCCACACCACCATCGGCAGGAAAAATCATATCTATCTTGACGCTTTTGAAACCCTTGTAGCGGATATTGCACAACAAATCTACCTGAGTATTAGTCAAAACAGGATGTTTCAGATGCACCATTTTACAGTGGCTCTCATCAGCAGTAAGTATGTCATGCCCCACAGCACCTATGTATTCGGAAAGACTCATCACCAATTCCTCACGAAGAGGGTCTATCGGTGGGTTAGTTACCTGAGCAAACTGCTGACGGAAATAATTATACAAAGGCTGCACCTGCGAAGAAAGCACCGCCAATGGTGTGTCATTACCCATAGATGCCACTGGTTCTGCCGAGGTAGTACTCATAGGCACCAGTATTCTCTCTACATCCTCACGACTATAACCGAAAGCGTGTAGTTTTTCTGCAAAAGAATCCACATCATGACGACTATGACGCCCTGTTTTCAGTTCATCTAATTCCACACGGTGAGTAGATAACCATGCACGATACGGGTGTGCATCGGCAAGTTGTTTTTTAAGTTCACCGTCATAATATATACGTCCTTCCTCGGTATCCACCATGATGATTTTACCGGGTTGGAGGCGTCCTTTTTCCACTATTTCTTCGGCTGGAAAATCCATAACTCCCACCTCTGAAGCTACCATCATAACTCCACCTTTGGTTATAAGGTAACGCGCTGGGCGAAGACCGTTTCTATCCAACATACCACCTGCATAACGTCCATCGCTAAACAAAAGAGCAGCTGGTCCGTCCCACGCCTCCATTAGTATGGAGTTGTATTCATAAAAGGCTTTAAGGTCTTCGGAAATAGGGTTTTTCTCATTGAAACTCTCAGGCACAAGCATAGCCATAGCATGAGGCAATGAAAGACCTCGGGCGAGTAAAAATTCCAAAATGTTATCCAGCGAAGCACTATCGCTCATACCCTCTTGTATGATAGGACGCACTGCATCACGGTACTGCATATCCACTGGGCAGAAAGCCTCTTCGCGGGCAGCTGTCCACGCGCGGTTACCACGTACTGTGTTTATCTCACCATTATGTGCCAAAAAGCGGAATGGCTGCGCAAGACTCCATGTAGGGAACGTATTGGTAGAAAAACGTGAATGTACCAATGCTAAACCTGATGTTAGATAATCATTGGTCAAGTCTGGGAAATAATGACGAAGCTGCATAGTTTCCAACATTCCTTTGTACACTATTCTGCGTGTGGATAGTGAACACACATAAAAATCTCCTGCTCCTTCTATTTGTGAAGCGGATATTTCTTTTTCTATTTTCTTTCTCAGGAAAAAGAGCTTTTGTTCCAGTTCATTTTGGTCTTGCCCACCAGTTACAAATATCTGACGAATAGCAGGCTCTACCGCACGGGCATCGCGTCCTAAGATTTCACTATTTACAGGTACAGCGCGTACGTGCATAATGTCCAGCCCCATACTTTCGGCTTGTTTTATCATCACAGCCAATATTTCTTTTTGGCTATCTTCATTTTGTGGCATAAAGACCAATCCTGTACCGTAACGTCCTTTTTCAGGTACTGGTATGCCTTGTAAAAGGATAAATTCGTGAGGTATCTGTATCATGATACCTGCTCCGTCTCCTGTTTTTTGGTCTGCTCCTTCGGCTCCACGGTGGCGCATATTTTCCAGCACTGTCAGTGCGGAAGACACCAAAGAATGGCTTTTTGCTCCGTGAATATTGACCAACATGCCCACTCCGCAGGCATCATGCTCGTTCAAGGGATTATACAATCCCTGCTGATGATTCTTTTTCATGAGTTACTTATATTAGATTCACACAACTATTTTCAAAAAAAAACCTGTCGCGAATGGCGGCAGGCTAAACTATAAACTTCATCATTTATAATTGAACAGTCTGCTCGCGCCATACTCCATAGCGTGTCATAATCCTCCAATTATTTGTAATGTTTTTTCTAAGCACTTTGTTTCGTTTATTATTTCGGCAACAAATATACTTTTTTTATGTTATATCACAAAACTTTTTTACATAACATTGATGTTTTTTCACATATTTTATTATTTTAACATAAAAAAATCTTTTTATCAAGGTCTTGTGTTTTTTTACAAAAGATACCACCGCTATGTTTTGTCATTTTCCACAGAAAAAAGTATTTTTTCTCACGAAAAATCATCAAATTTGCAGATTATAAACATCGTAATACAAAAAATATCACAATAAGTACACATAAAAATGAAACGTACCAAGATAAGCGACCTCTTAAAAGGTAAAGGACTGGGAGAAAAAGTAATGGCCAATGGCTGGGTTAGAACATTCAGAAACGATATGTTTATAGCCCTAAATGATGGTAGCAGTATCAAAAACCTTCAATGTGTTACCCATGAGGGACAAAACTTGAAACTTTATGCCGGTACTTGTATCTGCGTGGAAGGCACTTTGAAAGAGAGTCAAGGAAAAGGTCAAGACTATGAACTGGTAACTGATAGCGTTACCATATTGGGCGAAGCAGACCCTGCTCAGTACCCATTGCAACCAAAAGAACACTCATTGGAGTTTTTGCGTGAGATAGCTCACCTGCGTATCCGTACTAATCTTTTCGGCGCTGTGATGCGTGTTCGCTCTACTTTGGCTCAGGGTGTTCATAAGTTTTTTGCAGAGAGAGGGTTTTATTATTTCAACGCTCCTATTATAACAGGTTCAGACTGTGAGGGTGCTGGTGAGATGTTCGGTGTTTCCGTTCTACCTCATGCCGATGCTCCAAAAGATGAGAATGGAGCTGTTGATTTCTCAAAAGACTTTTTTGCCCGTCAGACCAACCTCACCGTTTCTGGTCAGCTGGAAGCCGAGACTTACGCCATGGCTTTGGGTCAAGTGTATACATTTGGACCTACTTTCCGTGCTGAGAACTCCAACACTTCACGCCATTTGGCAGAGTTTTGGATGATAGAACCTGAGGTGGCTTTTGCAGACCTTGAAGATAATATGGAGCTTGGTGAAAGTTTCATCAAATACGTCATAGGTTATGCCATGGAGCATTGCGCAGACGATATAGCTTTCCTTGATGCACGTTTTGCAAAAGAAGAGAGCAAAAAACCTACTGCCGAACGTAGCGATATGGGTCTGACCGAAAAGCTCAACTTTATACTTCACAATGATTTCAAACGCGTTAGCTACACTGAGGCAATAGACATTCTACTAAATAGCAAAGCTCAGAAAAAAGGCAAATTCAAATACCCTGTTGAGGGTTGGGGTATGGACTTACAGAGTGAGCATGAACGTTATTTGGTAGAAAAACATTTCGGTTGCCCTGTCATCCTATATGACTACCCTTCGGAAATAAAAGCTTTTTACATGCGCCAGAATGAAGATGGAAAGACTGTACGCGCTATGGACATCCTTTTCCCTGGTATTGGCGAAATCATAGGCGGTAGTCAGCGTGAAGAGCGAATGGACGTTCTGATGAAAAAAGTTAATGACCTCGGCATGGATGAAAAGACCTTGTGGTGGTATCTTGACACACGCCGTTTTGGTAGCGCTCCTCACTCAGGTTTCGGACTTGGTTTTGAACGTCTGGTGATGTTCGTTACTGGCATGGGCAACATCCGCGATGTCATTCCTTTCCCTCGTTATCCTCAAAACGCAGAATTTTAATTAAACAGCACTGGTTATGGCTTTTTTGAGTAAAATATCATTTCTTATTTGTCTTTGTGGTATGGGCTTTTCATGTATGGCTCAGACAGCAGACACGTTAGATAACAATCCCGCTGATACGTCAGTAAAAAAAGACACCAAAAAAGCCCATAAACTCTTTTTGCGACAGCAAAAAAGCAAATATTTGGATGACCAGCTGTATATATCATTTTCATATAACATATTAACGGCCTTGCCTGATGAGATGAGGGAATACTCTTTTTCCAATACTTTTGCATTGGGTTACATAAGGGATATTCCGCTTAATAAACGCAGAAACATTGGACTCGGTATAGGTGCTGGGCTTGGTTTTCATTCTTATTACACCAATCTTTCTTTGACTAAGGACGAATTTGGTGTCTTGGATATCCACACCATGGGAAGTGATGAGTATAAGTCAAACCGTTTTTCATTGCAGACGGTAGATTTTCCTATACAGCTTCGTTTTCGTGGCAGTACAGCCGACAAATTCAATTTCTGGCGTGTGTATGCTGGTATTACCGCTTCATGGGTGTATAAAAACTCAGCTACCATCAAGACAGAGATACAGAAAATACGTTATTACGATATTTCACCTCTTCAAACGTGGCTTTTTATGGCAAATCTTCAAGTGGGTTATGGCAAATTTACTGTCAAGGTGGATTATTCTATCAATTCTCTCTTTGAAAGGTCATATAATGGGGCCCCTTTGGCGATAGATGGTCTTAGTAATGTCCACACCTGCAACGTTGGTCTTTTGGTTTATATTTTGTAACAACATTTATTCTCATGATAAAACAAAAAGCGCACCGAAGGTGCGCTTTTTTTATAGTAAAACATAAGCATATCTTTACCCATATCAATACGGCAAAAGATAAAAAGCTGCCACCTGCATACCAGCCCCTATCACAGTACCTAACAACACCTGCACAGCTGTGTTCATTTTCATCTCCATACGCGCCATCACTACCAAATCATACACCAAAAACAACCCTACCAATACTGGGAAAACAAAACCTAATGGATATCCCCATTTGAGAAAAAGTAGAAAAATAGCAGTAAGAACAGCTGCCACCCCCATAGCATGAATAGATATTTTCGTCCACCAAAGAGTTATGTACGTTGCAATAAGCGCCACAACCATACCAGAGAGGCAAACCATAATGCCTATAGAGACATAAGGCAAAAGTTTATAATTGACCACATAGAGTAATACCACCGTTATCAAAATAGGCAAACGCCTTTCATCTGCTGTGGCAAGCTCCATACTATCCACCCTTTTTATCTTTCGCAAAATAAAAATGAGTAAAAATGGCAATACAAACGTTGAAACAGCTACCGCCACACCCACCAACACCACCTCATACACATAGACCAATTCAGGAGTGTACAGATAATACAGCGCCACCAAATACAATGGCGTTAAAAGAGGGCTAAACAAGTACGAAACTGTTTTCCAAAAGATATTCTTATTCACTGTATTAGTTTTTCGTTATACTTTTCTGCGCATACGGGCTGTGGCTATACCCAGTGCCTCGCGATACTTTGCCACCGTGCGACGTGCCAATTTATAACCTTTTTCTTTCATCTTCGCTGTTAATTCATCATCGGTAAAAGGTGATGTTTTGTCTTCATCTTCCACTAACTGCTGCAACGCCATTTTAACCTCTCTGGTAGAAATATCCTCTCCTTGCGTGGTGGTAGAACCTTCGGAAAAAAACTCTTTCAGACTCATCACTCCATATGGAGTATCGGCATATTTTTGGGATACCACACGTGAAACAGTAGAAATATCCATTTTCACGTCTTCGGCTATATCTTTAAGACCCAACGGACGCATATCGGCAACATCTGCGCTGATGATATAACTACGCTGATGACGTACTATACTGCGCATTATACTCATAAGAGTGTTTTGACGCTGACGCACCGCATCTATAAACCACCGCGCGGCATCCACTTTGCTTTTGACAAATGTGGCAGTATCTTTCTGAGCCCGTGAAGGATTTTCCACGGTGGATTCAGTGAGCATACGGGTGTATTCCTTTGACACTTTCAGGGTAGGTACATGAGCGTTATTCAAAGATATGCTTATGTTATCCCCGTCTATGGAAATGGTAAAGTCTGGCGTTATCTGTGTCTGTTCCACCAGTGCTGCCGATGAAGAAAAAGCTCCCCCTGGACGTGGGTTTAGTCTTGAAATTTCCTCTACCGCTGCCACCAAAGCCTCTTTACTACAACCTAAGTGTTGTATTATTTTATCAAAATTTTTTTTGCTAAGGTGTTCAAAATCCTCGTCCACCACTTTTATGCACAGCTCAGTGGTGTAACTGGAAGGCAAAGCACGCAACTGTATCAAAAGACATTCTTTAAGAGATGTAGCCCCCACTCCCGAAGGGTCAAATGTCTGTATTATCTTCAAAACGTCCTTGATATCACTCTCTGACATATCTTCTCCTGTGGAAAAAGCTATATCATCAGAAATAGACATAATATCTCTGCGCAGATAACCGTCAGGGTCTATATTTCCTATGATGTACCGTCCGATAGTCTTTTGTTTTTCAGTGATATGTTCCAATGACAGCTGTTCCAAAAGGTGCTCCACAAAAGTATTGCCCTCACTCTGAGCCGCTAAAAAAGCACTTCTGCCTTCTGTGGTGCCAGATGAAGGATAGTCATCCTGAGGGTCATCGTCATACATATATTTAGATATGTCATCATCACTATGTATGGTTATATCGTTGGAATAATCATCGCTGTCTTCTCTTTGAGCATCATCACTATCCTGAGTATAAGTATCTTGGTCTGTCGGGATATTGCCTTCATAGTCCGCTTCAAGGGCTGGATTTGCCTCTATTTCACTGCTTACATACTGCTCAAATGCCAATACAGGCAATGCCAAAATATTCATCAACTGTATTTGAGCTGGTGATAGGCGTTGCGATAGGCGTTGTTGCAATGAATTTTTAAGCATATAAGTATCTTTAATGTGTATTATACGTTGTAAAGTTACATATTTTTTTCATGCTTGCGCAAAGAAAAAAGCCGAACCTTGAAAGGTTCGGCTTTTTACGGTAAACAAAAACGTCATTATGAATTTATATCTATAAAACGCTGTATATTTTTAGAAGTCCCAAATAACAGCAGAATATCTGCACTCTCTATCTTCATATCGCCGTCTGGAACGCCTATTATGTGGTGGTTAGCATGAGAAGTATTTTCCTTAAAGAACTCAGCTGGAGCATCGCCTGTACCGTCCCAACGGAGCAATGTTACAAGGTTTATCTTGTATTTTTCTCTAAGACCTATTTCTGTAAGTGAGCGTCCTGCTATGCCTTTTGGCGCCTTCACCTCTATTATTTGGTAAGAATCTGGTAGTTTAACGGTCATCAACACATGAGGATTGATAAGGTTTTCTGCCACTGCGTTGGATACTTCGCCCTCTGGGGAAAGTATCTCGCTGACTCCCATTTTTTCCAGTATCTTGTTTTGTATCTCGCCATTAGCACGCACTATGATACGTTTGACTCCTACCTCTTGCAAGGCGAAGGTGGTAAGTAGTACATCTTGGAAATTTTCACCTATGGATACTACCACAGCGTCCATTTCACGAATACCCTGAGATATAAGTGCGTCCTTGTCCGTAGAATCCAATGCCACAGCATAAGTTACCTTTTCACGGATACGCTCTATGCGGTCTCTGTCGCTGTCCATAGCTATAACCTCAGCTCCTTTTTCCGTCAAGCGTTGTGCTATTGCGCTACCAAAACGTCCCATGCCTATAACAGCAAATCTTCCTTCTGCCATATCTTTTATTATTTAATGCAAAAATACAAAAAAACGCAATATTACAGATAACCTTTTGCCCAAGCTATCATAAGCTCATTGCGGTCATTTTTCCATGCTTTTTTATAGAGGTCTCTTACCACGCAAAGCCATATCTGTTTTTTATCTTCCGATGTGCCTACATCCACCTTTCCCCCTGCTGCGGTGTACATTTCACGTGTGGTGCTTATAATGCGAGCATAAGTACCTGTGCGCTCTGTAAGGTCGGAATATTTCATATGAAGATAAAAATCAAGCATTTCTTCGGTAGGGTGCTGGTCTTTGGCAAAGTCAGTACTATCTTTAAGATATACCGTTACTCCGTCCTTAAACAGATAAGGATAGTATTCTCCCGCTTTGTACATAGCCTCATACACTACACCAGAGACTGGAAATTGTGCGCCTGACTGTCCCAATATGCGTTTATATATCTTGTCTGTGTTTTCGCGGTCTATATTGCCTTTCACTTCCCATGATGTCGTTAGTATCCACATGGCGAGTTTTTCTGGTGAAGGGTCCAAAAGATATACTTTTCCTTTCTTTGGTGCGCCTACGCGAACATCCTTTCCTGTGTAGTATTCATATAGTTTTACCGGATAACCTTCCCAGCCGGGCAACGTGTCTGTTTCTCCTATTAGCGTGCCTTCCATGTATGCTGCTTTGAGTAGTTTTTCACAGCGAGCTGTCATAACTGGCAAGCTGTCTTTTAGTACTGATTTTGGTAATTTTTTACCTTGTGCTGTCATGGCTAAAACACCGCACAACAGCATCAAAAATAATCTTAGTTTCATTTGTATTGTGTGTTTATGTAAGGGCAAAGATATGTCTTTATAATATATCATTGAAAAAAATATTCCTTTTAGTTCATCTATTTTATCACATTATTATATAAGTAAAAGAAAAAAAGGTATTTTATAAATATTTTTCAAAAATATTTGGCGTTTCATTGAGAATTACATATTTTTGACATGATTTAATCACATAAATATACTATCCTTATGGAAAACAAAATAACTCCACCCGTGAGAATGTCGCAAGGCGCTCAATCATATCAACTGGACGAAATAGACAACCAAATACTGGAACTGCTGATAGAAAACACCCGTATGCCATATACGGAAATAGCAAAAAAACTAATAATATCTGCTGGAACAGTTCACGTGCGCGTGCGCAAAATGGAAGAAGCTGGCATCATAACTGGTTCTACCCTGAATATAGACTACGGCAAAATGGGCTTTTCATTTACAGCATACATTGGTCTGTATCTTGAAAAAACGAGCATGACATCTCATGTTATAGATGAGCTGAAAAAGATACCTTATGTCATAGTGGCTCACCTTACCACTGGTCAGTACAACATTTTCTGCGAAATAAAAGCTCGCGATACTCACCATGCCAAAGAGATAATCTTCATGATGGACGATATAGAAGGCGTTACCCGTACTGAAACCATGATTTCTTTGGAAGAAAGTATTTCAGACCGCAAACGTCTGATGCACCACATTTTCAAATAATAGACATCGCAATATCTAATCGGCGCACCCATAGGGTGCGCCGATTTTTTTGATACATATTTAAAACCAAAAGCCCAGCAGAACTGCTGGGCTTTTGGTTTATAACAAAACTTATTATTCTGTTTTTGAAGCATTATTTGGAGAAACGGTGTACTTGACATTAAGTTTCAAGTTTGTTCCGTCCAACACTGACATAAATGGCGCTCTTTGCGTTGTTCCCATAGGCAAACGAAGTCCCAGTTTCACTTTTTTCTCGGTATTGTACAACAAATCTATAAGAGTACGAGTAACCCTCATACGATATTTTCCTGGACGAGAGAATGTAGCCAATTCTGAATTTTCATTTATTATGCCGTTAAGCCCATAATTATAACGCGGAGTAAATATCCACTGACCAGTAGAGGTAGATTCTGTAAACGTAGCCTCATCTGGCAGATAATATCCCACTTTTTGCATAGGATAACCTAATGATGTACTATAATAAATAAATTGGTAACCATAAGGATAACGGTACATCCAAAGTTCCACCGCAGGGAAATTACCTATTGAGGTATTGAAACCTTTGTTGGTAAACTCTATATATGCATCGTTTATTATCCAGCCATTTTTGCGTATAGTCTCCAAATCTTCATCAGATATAAGGTCTACCACTACTTCTGAACCACCAAATGGCAAGATGTACAAATCTTTTTCACCGTTTACAGTATCTGGGTTTTCCATCATAGCCTCTATCTTAGGTTCATAAGTAACATCTATAGAGTTGGCTGAATTCATTGCGTAGCTGGTTGAATTATAGAAATTCAAATACAATGTAAGACCTGTATTTGTAGCTGTATGATAGTAGATACATATATCTGCCTGACGTCCTGTACCCTGAGGGGTTTGGAAAAGGTCAAACATCATAAGTGGTGTTGTAGCATAATCACTTGCCTTGAAATAAAGACCTTTGAAATATTCATTGAACGTAGCGGATGTAACTATTCCACCTTTGAAATGGTCTAAAATATCCTGCCAATATTGAGTATCCATCTTAAATGCCATACGTGGATATATAGAGTCTGCATATATGTATGTGGTATCTGTTACATTACCTTCATCATCATAAGTAAATGTAGTATCTGATATTTCGCTGGTGGATTTTATGGTATCAAACTCCATTCGGAAATATTCCTCGTGTATTTTCTCGGCAAGAGCCCATTTTTTATTCAGCGGTATAAAATTTTCTTTTGTTACACTGGTACCATCTATTGAAGATGTAGCATTTGGAACATCCTCAGCCAGACGGTATATTTCAAGACTCATATCATTGTTAATAGGACTACCATAAGCCACATATGTTAGTGGATTAAATACTCCTGTATATATGTTAAGATTGGTATTATAACCCACAAAACCTTCGCTACTGGAAACCAAATCATTAATAGGGGTGTAGCTTATCACCATTTCTACCGAATCCACTATTATATCTCCGAAGTTGGTAAAGTTAGCACCCAGCTGCAACTGTGTAGCAAAACCTGCTTTTACATCACAAACACCAGGTATGGAGTAATTACCCACCATATTGAAGCTATACTGCAAAATGCTGGATGTAACATCGGTAGGGTCAAATAGTTTTCCAACAACAGCTCTACCTGTGAGAGTGTCGCGGGTTATATCGCGTACGGTCCATGCTTTTACTGGAAAAGTAGCCTCGCCGGGAGTTATTTTATCCCCGTCAACTATATCCGCACCCATGTGAAATTCCTTTTCGGTACAAGCAGATGCCACCAAAAGAACAGTCAATAATACGAGCGAAGAATAAGCTATATTGGTTATTTTTTTAATGGTATAAATATAAGACGTTCTCATTTATATCGTTTTAATTAATCTAATATTTGTTTGTATAAGTCTGCATATAAATCCTTATCGGTGGTGCTACCAGATGGGTGATTAAAGCATGGCAATTTACGACTTTTTGCAATGTCCACAGCAAACTTATTAAGCTCTGCGTCTTCTACCACGCAGGCATCGGAGTATTTAAGACAAGTTTTTGTTAAATTTTCAAATGTAGGTTCATTCAAAAGGGGTTCATCTATACCATCAAAGACCAGTTTTTTAGCCATGCCAGTATCCAATGTTCCACTATATGGGGTGCCAAAAACAGAGGTAACCACTTTTGTATCGGCAAAGGCAGGGTCAGTCTTGTAAAGAGTTTTCAAGAAAACAGGCACCATATAACTCATCCAACCATTAACGTGGACTATATCTGGGCTCCAATTAAGTTTTTTTGCTGTCTCCAAAACGCCTTTGGCAAAGAAAATAGCGCGCTCATCGTTATTTGGATACATCTGTCCATCCTCATCGTATTCACAATGGCGGTTTTTGAAATACTCCTCATTGTCTATGAAATACACTTGTAGGCGTTCCTTTGGCACCGAAGCTACTTTTATGATAAGAGGCTGGTCTATGTCATTGACTACCAAATTCATACCAGAAAGACGTATCACTTCATGCAACTGATGACGACGTTCATTTATACAGCCAAAGCGCGGCATGAATATGCGCACATCACAACCTTGCTCTTGCATCAAACGTGGCAGTTCCAAAGATGTTTCCGACATATGTGTCGAAGGCAAGTAGGGTGTAAGTTCCGACGAAACGTACAAAATCCTCTTGTTTTTCATTATATTATTTTTAATAAAAATTTAACCCTAAAAAAATTCCTGTGCCTCAGTTTTGTAATTCTCATAGTCTTGCAGGATTAAAACCTATGCACAAATGCAAAGTTACAAATTTTGAGCGGTTTAATCGCCACTTTGATTTTCTTTTATTCTTTTTTTCCGTTTTTTCAGTCTATCACTCCACTAAAAATAAGTTCATCACCTGTGTACGCTGCTGCAAACTGCCCTGATGTTACAGCACTCTGCGGACGGTCAAACTCTATATAAATGCCTTCTTCTTTTTTGTGCATAACAGCTTTTTCCAAAGGCTGACGGTAGCGTATCCTCACCATCACATCCATACTCTGCCCCACTGAAAGAGACTCATCTTCCCTTACCCAATGCTCCTGAGCCGCATTTATAAACAAAGCCTTTCGGTATAGTCCCGAATGATTTTTGCCTTCGCCTACGTACACAGTATTGGTAACGGTATCGGTATCTATGACAAAAATAGGCTCCACGTGTCCACCTACATCCAGACCTTTTCTCTGTCCGCAAGTGAAAAAATGCGCTCCATGATGTGTTCCTATCACTTTTCCGTCCTGTGGGGAGTAATGATATTTTTCGCTCATCACTTTGAGTTTTTCGTCAATGTCAGTGGTGTTTGCCTCGTCTTTTGCCCGCTGAGAATAAACGTAACTATCTCGTGGTATTTCCACTATATCGCCGTCCTTAGGCGTGAGTTTTTGTTTTAAAAATTCTGGGAGTTTTACTTTCCCGACAAAACAAATACCTTGGCTATCTTTTTTCTCAGCTGTGATAAGCCTCGCCTTGGCAGCTATTTTCCTAACATTAGGTTTTATCATCTCTCCTATTGGAAACATAGCGTGAGAAAGTTGCTCTTGGGATAGTTGACATAGGAAATAACTCTGGTCTTTGTTGCCATCCAGTCCTGCCAAAAGGCGGTATATTTTCTTTCCGTCTTTTTCTATCTCCTCCACCCGAGCATAGTGTCCGGTGGCTACATAGTCCGCTCCAAGTTCCATAGCAGCACGGAGAAAAACGTCAAATTTTATCTCGCGATTACACAGTACATCGGGGTTAGGGGTGCGTCCTTTTTCGTATTCAGAAAACATATAATCCACCACTTTTTGGCGGTATATTTCGCTAAGGTCCACCACCGAAAACGGTATATCAAGTGCCTGCGCCACCATCATAGCGTCATTGCTATCTTCCAGCCAAGGGCATTCTTTTGATATGGTTACAGATGTGTCATGCCAGTTTTTCATAAAAAGACCTACCACGTTATACCCTTGTTCTTTCAGTATGTAAGCTGCCACAGACGAATCCACCCCTCCGGATAGTCCCACCACTATTGTCTTGTTCTTTTTTGTTTCCATGTGAAATATTGTTTTCCGTATGCAAAATTACATATTTGTATATTAATACACTGAAAATAAAAACGTATCTTTGCACCTAAGACATATAATAACTAAAAATATATTGTATTGTCTGCCAGTATAGAATAATAATTGTCCAACCAAAAATAATCAAAAAATGGCAAGCATTAAAAACTTCAAAAAAGACTTGGTATATACCTACGGCGCACTTTTAGACCAGTGCTACATAGCTCAAATGGTATGCCCTTCGGTAGATAAAAAAGCCATAGACGCTCTATGCGATGAAATAGAAAACACTTACGAGGAAATGGCTAACCGTTTAGGTGGAGTAAAAGGCAAAAAAGACGCTGTCAAAGTGGTAAAAGCAGACTTTGAAGCATCTCTTAAATCTTTTTCCGAAAAACTGGAAGCTCTGGTAGAGAAAAAATAATTTCTCTCTAAAATTTACATAGATTTTTTGCTCCGAAACAAAGGAGCAAAAAATCTATTTTAGCCTTAATACATTTTAATGTACCTAAAAAAGAGACAATGAAATCTTTACGAAAAATATATTTTGTATTGATATGTATGGCATCTGTACTTCTGACATTTGCCGGAAAGACAGACAAGGCATTTGAGGCTCTGAAAATACACGATTATTTCAGGGCAAAAGACATTTTTGAAAAAGCTCTAAAAAGCGACCCTATGTTAGCTAACTACGGGCTGAGCATCATTTTTTCCAGAAACAACAACCCATTCTACTCACTGGACTCTGCATCTGCTTGCATAGACCGAAGCGAACTGTCTTACAAAGACATAAAAGTAAAAGACCGTAAAAAAATATTTGACGAAAACGGTGTGGACTTAGACACCATACTTGCCCAGAAACAAAACATAGCCTCTTTGGCATTTTCTGCGGCAAAAAAGGAAAATACCGTTCCAGCCATAGAATACGTCATCCAAAAATACCCTTTCAGTGCTGAACACGCCAAGGTCATAGCCTACCGAGACTCTTTGGCATACTCCATAGCTGAAAAACAAAACACATGGATGGCTTACAAATCTTTTGTCAATAGCTATCCGTCATCTCCACTGACACCACAAGCCAGTGCTATGTACGAAAAACTCCTCTTTGAGCAGTCCACCAAAGACAAAACTCCTGAGCAGTATTTTGCATTCGTTTCCGCATATCCTCAAAGCCCTTATGCTACTGAGGCGCACGAAAAACTATACGAGCTGTCCACACCAGAGAAAACACTGGAACAATATTCGGCATTTGTACGTCTGTATCCAGATAGTCCATACTCCACTCAGGCGTGGCAAGCAATATCTCGTCTGTGGTTTACAGACTATTCTCAGGGCGAAATAGCTTCATTCAAGGCTGCTTTTCCACGCTCACCAATACTTAGTCAGATAGACGCCGCTGCCAAAGCTGCTTCCATAAAATATTTCCCTATACTATCCAAAGACAAGACTTACGGTTTTGTAGCATCTACAGGCGTTATTACCGTCAAACCAAAATACGATTTCGTTGATGATTTCTCATTCGGCGCAGCTATGGTGGGCATGGGCGATAAAATAACATACATAGATACACAAGGCAAGACATTAGCTCCATTTACTTGGGAGGACGGAAATGCTTTTTGCGGAGAATTAGCCATTGTCTCAATAGACGATATGTTGGGCGTTATAAACAAAGCTGGTGGCACTGTTCTTCCTTGCAGATATGACAATATTTACTTTGATAAGACATCTCTCATCTTGACAGAAAAAAGCGGTGTATTCCGCTACTATTCGCGCATAGGAACTCCTCTTTTTCATGATTATACACACGCCAAACCTTTTAAAAATGGTAAAGCAGTGGTAACACAAGATGGGACTGCACAGCTTATAAACTCTCGCGGAGATATTCTTCTTTCTGGTGAATACAAAGATATTCGCATAGGCTCCGACAGCCTTCTTTTTGTACAAAATGCCACCGATGAGTCTTGGAGCATAACAGACCACTTGGGTGCTGCTATTTCTACCCGTAAATACGAGCAAGTGGGGGATTTCTCAGCTGGTATGGCTGTTGTGGTGTACAAAGGAAAATACGGCTATATAAACGAAAAAGGCAAGGAGATAATTCCCGCCAATATGTCTTTCACCGGTGAGATAAAAAACCTTGCCTTCCAAGGACAACGCGCTAAAACATCCTACCGAGACAAATATGGCATGATAGATGAAAACGGCAAACGTCTTGTTCCTAATCTTTTTGACGATATAAAACCGTCCGAATCTTGGCCTGTGCCTATCCAGAAAAACGGTCTGTGGGGTTATGTAGGCAAAAGCGTTAGCATTTCCATACCTTGCACTTACGATGCTGTGGAGCCTTTTACCGCAGGGCGTGCCATAGTAGTCAAAAAAGGTATGTGGGGTATCATAAACGCCAAAGGAACTATACTGGTGCCTTTTGAGTACTCAAACATAGAGCCTCTTTCAGGTGGAGATATGTTCATAGTAGCCAAAAACGGTAAAACTGGTATTATAAACGCAGAAGGGAAAGTTATCCTCCCGATAGAGTATGACCGTCTGAGGGAATATTCTCCTAATGTACTGCAAGTGGTCTTAGATGGAGAATTTCTCTACTTTGACATCTCAGCTGGCAAATACATCTACAAAGGATTATAATTCATCATACCGCAAAAAAAAGGCATCCTTGTGGATGCCTTTTTTATTAATGCTATTTCTTGGTTGTTTTCTTTGCAGTGGTTTTAGATGTGGACTTAGATGTGGCCTTTTTAGTAGAGGTAGTTTTAGACAATGTCTTAGCTGTTACACGGCGAGGCACTACTTTTTTAGGTTTGCCTGCGCTTTCTGCCTGCAAACGCAAACAGTCCTCACGGGTGAGTGTCTTAGGGTCTGTGTCTTTTGGTATCTTCACGTTTTCCTTACCTATGGATATGTAAGGACCGTAACGTCCGTTCAGGACTTTGATAACAGGCTCTTCTGCGTCAAATATGTTTATCTCTTTGGCTGCATCGGATTCTATCTTAGCGGTGATGAGTTCTACGGCACGTTCTAATGTTACGGTCATAGGGTCATCGCCTGCGGTGGCTTTCAGTGAAATGAACTTA
>JAQUTH010000098.1 GCA_028709885.1 Flavobacteriales bacterium | reverse complement strand
TCAACCACCGCTGTAACTTCCTGAGATACCGCCCACAGTGGCATCAATACCAAAACGGATAATAATAATTTTTTCATATCTATTTTATTAAATAAGGTCTAAAAAACGTTCCATAGCCATACCACGAGAGCCTTTTACCAAATAAGCCTTTTTTTGTCCTTGGGTATCAAAAGCATTTGAAAACTCTTCAAAAGTGCGGAATTGTTTTATCTTATGATTTTTTACTGTAACATTTGAAAACATCTCTCCAATGAGAAAAACCTCATCATACGGCAAATAAGCCACAGCATCGGCTATGTTCTGATGTTCTGTCAAGGCATATTCTCCCAGTTCAAACATATCACCCAGAACAGCCACTTTTTTCTTACCACCCACATCTGACTTTGCAAAATTCTCTACCGAAAGCCCCATGCTGGTAGGATTGGCATTGTAAGCATCCATCATCACAACGTTACCGTTTTTTTCTGTCCATTGGGAACGATTATTGGACGGGATATAACTATCCAGAGCATCAGCTATTTCCTTTTTATCAACCCCGAAATACACACCAACAGAGGCAGCAGCTGCCGCATTTACGAAATTATATTCACCAGAAAGATGCGTTTTAAACGGTACACCCTCTACCTTTCCACTGACAATGGGCAACGAAGAAGTCATCTCCACAGATACATCGGCAGGTGCGTTTTTTGAAGAAAAAGTAAAACGACGAACACCATTGCTACGTTTGATTTGAAGCTCATCATCGGCATTGACAAAAGCAGTACCACCGTTATTTCTTAGAAAATCATAAAGCTCACTTTTGGTCTTTATAACACCTTCCACGCCACCAAAACCTTCCAAATGCGCTCTGCCAAAATTAGTTATGTAACCATAATCCGGACGCGCTATGGCAGATAGTTGCTCTATCTCATGCAGGTGCGATGCTCCCATTTCTACCACCGCAAAATCATGTTCAGCGCGGATAGAAAGCAGTGTCAATGGCACACCTACGTGGTTATTAAAATTACCAGATGTTGCACAAACATTATATTTTTTAGATAAAACCCTGCTTATCAGTTCTTTTGATGTGGTCTTTCCGTTGCTTCCTGTCAGGCACAAAACTGGCACTTTCATGCTAACGCGGTGAAGAGTGGCTACTTTTTGAAGAGCCGATAGAACGTCATCTACCACAAATGTATTTTCACTGTCTGAATACCGCGTGTCATCATCCACTACTATGGCTACGGCTCCTTTTTCTAATGCAGCATTTCCATAATCGTTACCGTTGAAATTTTCTCCTTTTAAGGCAAAGAAAACATCTCCTGCATTTATTTTACGAGTATCGGTAGTAAAGTGAAAACCGTTTTTCACTATCAATGAGTATATATCCTGTATTTTTTTTGGTGTTTGTGCCATGATATTTATTTTTGGGTATAAAGTTAATATTTTTTACTGTTACACGCATTTATATTAACTCTCTATTTGTTTTTTTAGTTCATCACACCACGTTTTGACTTGACCATCTATTTTATCACGATGTTTCTGGTAGTCTAAGCACAATCCAACCATTTCATCGCCTCGTTTGGCTACCGAATGATGAAAATGATAATCCTCAGCTGGTGTTTTTCCTATGAGTGTCCCTCCATTTTTTTCAAAAAGGTCTGCCAAAAAACCTATCGCATCACAGAAGAAATCTGGATACTCATCACCGTTTCCAAGACCACAAAATGCTACTTTTTTTCCTGAAAAAGACACCGTTTGGAGCATCGGGACAGATTCGTTCCATGCCTGCGGGAGCTGTCCTTCATGCCACGTGGATACCACAGACACTATGACATCACCCGCTAAAAAACTCTCTGGAACGGCGTGGAAAACATCAAGAACATTCACTGGGTAAAAAAATGAAAGAGCAGTCCCTATTTTATCAGCTGCATCCGATGTGTGAACGGCTGAAAAGTCATAACACAGTATTATATTAGGCATGGTTTGGTGGTTTTAGTTTCTATGAATTTACATATTTTTTCGCTTTTTTCTAAAAATATGGGCAAAAAAAAGTGGCATCACTTTCGTGATGCCACCGTAAATATCGTTATGTTAGATATTACATTCCAGTAAGTTTGGCAAAAATATCTGCATATTTCTTTTCATTGGCTTTGTCTCCAAGTCTGCCGTATAGGTTTTCAAGGTTTTTAGCCATGTAAGTGTTGTCAGGATTTGCTTCAAATCCTTTTTCCATAATAGCTATCGCTTTTTTAACTATGGCGTCGCTCTTTGCCAACAGTTCGTCGTAACGTTTTTTCTGTTCTTTGTTCAAAGAGAATGGCATGTCGCTTATTTCCTTGTTAACAGCCTCGTTCTCTTCCAAATATACGCTTGCTATGTTGATGTAAGCATCGGCATATTTAGGGTCAAGCTCTATGGCTTTTTTGTAGTGAGCAAGAGCGTTCTCTTTGTCATTTTTCTCAGAGTAGATATAGCCCATATTGTACTGTATCATAGCATCTGTTGGGAAAATGGATTCTGCTTTTTGAAGAGTAGCAAGGAATGTGGCTGTATCTTTAAGTTCGTAATATGCCTGACCTTCCATTAGGATAAACTCTTTTGTCTCTGGATATTTGGCAACAGCTTCTTTTGCATATTTTAAGAATTCGTCAAAGTTAACTGGCTTAGCATCTTTACCCTCTTGGAAAAGGATTTGCATAAGAGTTGTGTATATTTCAGGCTGTTTGTTAGGCTCAGTGCGCTCAGAAGGGTCTACTGCAACTTTTAGTTTAACCTCAGCATCACGGTCTTTTTTAGAAGCATAAGTTTGGCGTTTTCCAGAAAGTACGTTGGTAGCTTCATATATGGTTTCTATACCTGTGTAACCCATACTTATAAGTTTTTTGTAGTACTGAGCTGCTTTGGCATAGTCTTTAAGTTGAAGCATACAAGCTGCTGAGTTGTTATACACAGAAGTGTCAGGACGTGATGTGCATTGAGCCTGTGCGTCAAAGGTAGCGTCAAAATATGATGCTGCATTAGCATACTGACCAGCATTGTAGCATTCTATGGCTTTCTTGTACAAATCATTGCTCAACTTAGATAGTTTTGCTGTTACAGATGGTGAGTATGTACCTACACGGTCCACTATCTTTTGTTTGTCATATCCACCTGAAATCATAGCCTCGTCCAATGCTTCCTGTGAAGGGAAGTTTTCTACTTTTTTAGTAGAGATGTTTCGAGCAGAATAATCTTTGCCTTTTTCATAAGCAACTACTTCTGAAAGTTGTTTTACTGCATTTGCCACAGCAGAAACATTTTCTCCTGCTAACTCCAATGATGAAGCTCCTTTTAGATACATAGCCTGAGCTACCATAGCCGAAGGAACAGCTGTTGGGTTTTGTTTGATAATGGCATCTGCTTTTTCGGCATTGGCAAGTGCGCTTTGGTAGTCCTTCTTGTCAAACGCTTTTTGCGCTTCTGTCAATTCTGCTTTTTGCGCATAGCTAAGACTTATAGTCAGTGCTAATGCGGCTGTAAGTAAATAACGTTTCATTTTGTTTTCTATCTGATTTTAATTTGTTCGTAAATTAAGTGAGTGTTGTTACATTTGGCAAAAGTCGTTATTTTCTTAATACAAACAAAAGAATATGCAGACTTTTAGATTTTTGTAACATTTACTCTTGCTCATTGAGCTGGTCAGGTGTTGATGTTACATCCTCTGTATTATCATTCTCAGTATCTATTTCTTCCTCTTCTGAAATGACTTTGGCAACAGCTGCTATCTCATCATTTTCACGAAGATTGATAAGGCGAACACCCTGAGTGGCACGTCCCATCACGCGCAAATCTTCTACACTCATACGAATGGTAAGTCCTGCACGGGTTATTATCATGAGGTCTTCATCGCCCTTGACATCCACTATGGCTATCAAATGACCTGTTTTTTCTGTTATGGAAATGGTCTTGACTCCCTTAGCACCACGGTTGGTCTCACGGTATTCGTCAAATTCTGAACGTTTACCACATCCTTTTTCAGATACCACAAGAACATTTGTCTGGTCATCATTGACACATATCATACCTATAACCTCATCGTTTGGTTCATCAGAAAGGGTAACACCGCGTACACCGGTAGCATTACGTCCCATAGGACGGAGATTGTCCTCGTCAAAGCGAATAGCTTTACCAGCACGTGTTGCCAACATTATTTTAGATGTTCCAGTGGTAAGGCAAGCCTCCAAAAGGGTATCGTCCTCACGCACATTTATAGCATTGATACCATTGGCACGTGGACGTGAATACGCTTCAAGAGATGTCTTTTTGATAGTTCCTTTCTTTGTTACCAATACTACAAAGTGATTATCTATGTACTCTTGGTCTTTGAGGTTATCTACCATAATGTAAGCACGGATTTTATCGTCCTGCTCTATATTGATAAGGTTCTGTATGGCACGTCCTTTGGCTGTTTTGGCACCCTCAGGTATTTCGTACACACGCATCCAGAACACTTTTCCTTTTTCGGTAAAGAAGAGCATATACTGGTGGTTAGTAGCCATAAATAGATGTTCCAAAAAGTCTGCATCACGCGTAGTAACACCTTTTTGTCCTACTCCTCCACGGGACTGACAGCGGTATTCTGCCAGACGTGTACGTTTTATGTATCCAGCGTGAGAAATGGTAACTACCACCTCTTCGTCTGCTATCATATCCTCCATAGAGAAATCACCGTCGGCAGAGTATTCTATCTCACTCTTACGTTCATCTCCGTAGCGTTGTTTTACATCTTCCATTTCCTCGCGTACCAAAGCCATACGAAGGGCTTTATCGGCAAGCAGAGCTTTGTAGTGTTCTATGCGTTTCATCACGTCTTCGTACTCAGCGCGTAGTTTGTCTTGTTCCAGACCAGTGAGCTGACGCAAACGCATTTCCACTATTGCACGAGCCTGTATATCTGTCAGTTCAAAACGAGCTATCAAATTAGCGCGAGCCTCATCAGGACTACTTGCAGCGCGTATTATGCGCACCACTTCGTCTATGTTATCAGAAGCTATGATTAAACCTTCCAATATGTGCGCTCTGTCCTCCGCTCTTGCCAGTTCAAAACGGGTGCGACGTGTTACCACATCATGACGGTGCTCTACAAAGTAGTGAACCAAATCCAAAAGATTAAGCAGTTTTGGACGTCCGTCCACCAGAGCGATGTTATTTACTGAAAAAGATGTTTGAAGGGCTGTGTTCTTGTACAAAGTATTGAGTACCACATTGGATACAGCCTCACGTTTTACAACATAAACTATACGCATACCTGAGCGGTCAGACTCATCGCGTATGGAAGATATGCCTTCTATCTTTTTGTCATTTATAAGGTCAACGGTACGTTTTATCATATCAGATTTATTTACCTGATATGGTATCTCGGTAACTACTATGCACTCACGTCCGTCTATTTCTTCTATGGAAGCCTTGGCACGCATGATGATACGTCCACGTCCCGTACGGAAAGCCTCGCGTACACCGCTCATACCATAAATAATACCACCTGTTGGGAAATCAGGAGCTTTTACATACTCCATAAGTTCATCTACGGTGATGTCTGGATTATCTATATAAGCGTTGATAGCGTTTACTACCTCGGTAAGGTTATGAGGAGGCATATTGGTAGCCATACCAACAGCTATACCAGATGCTCCGTTTACCAAAAGGTTAGGTATGCGTGTAGGTAGAACCGAAGGTTCTTTGAGGGTATCGTCAAAGTTAGGAACCATATCTACGGTATCCTTATCTATGTCCACCATCATATCTTCGGCTATACGGCGCATACGAGCCTCGGTATAACGCATAGCAGCCGCAGAGTCTCCGTCCACACTACCAAAGTTACCTTGACCGTCCACCAGCATATAGCGCAAAGACCAGCTTTGAGCCATACGAACCATTGTTTCATACACTGATGAGTCTCCATGAGGGTGGTATTTACCCAAAACCTCACCTACTATACGAGCTGACTTTTTATATCCCGAAGCCGAAGTTATACCCAATTCGCTCATACCGAAAAGTACACGTCGGTGTACCGGTTTCATACCGTCTCTCACGTCCGGCAAGGCACGTGATACTATCACCGACATAGAGTAGTCTATGTACGAAGATTTCATCTCTTCTACTATATTTATCGGTATCAGTTTTTCTCCATCTGCCATAATTTCAATATTTTATTCTTTCTTTTTTTAAGTCTTTAAAAGTAGCACAATTTACGAATTTTTATCCAAATACCAACTATCATTTTTCTTGAAAAAAATTCTCTACATAAGGCAGAAAAGCTGTAACTTTATCGCTTATAAAAAACACAATAAAATCCTCAAAAAAAAATGGCAATAGATTTGTTACTTGGTCTCCAATGGGGAGATGAAGGAAAAGGTAAAATAGTAGACGTACTAACCAGTGGCTATGACATCATAGCTCGTTTTCAAGGTGGACCTAACGCAGGACACACCTTGGAATTTAACGGAATAAAACACGTTCTTCACACCATTCCATCTGGTATTTTCCACCCACAAAGCGTAAACATAGTAGGTAACGGCGTGGTGGTAGACCCTGTCATCCTTTCCAAAGAGATAGACGAACTTTCCAAATACTCGTTGGACATAGAACACCGCCTGCTCATTTCCCGCAAAGCACACCTTATACTGCCTACACACCGACTTTTGGACGCAGCGTCTGAAACAGCAAAAGGAAAAGCCAAGATAGGCTCTACCCTTAAAGGCATAGGACCTACCTACATGGATAAAACAGGACGTAACGGTCTTCGCGTAGGAGACATAGAACTCCCAGACTTTATGGAACGTTACCACGCTTTGGTAGAAAAGCACCTCAATATGCTGGATAACTACAAAGTAAAAATAGAATTTAACCTCCAAGAGCTGGAAAAAGAATGGTTTGCTGCTTTGGAAACACTAAAAAAACTTACATTCGTAGATAGCGAGCATTACCTTAACAACGCTCTGAAAGAAGGCAAAAAAATACTTGCTGAAGGCGCTCAAGGAGCTATGTTGGACGTAGATTTTGGAACATACCCATTCGTAACATCATCTTCTACCATGGGAGCAGGAGCATGCACCGGTCTTGGTGTAGCACCACGTACCATAGGAGACGTTTTTGGTATCTTCAAAGCATACACCACACGTGTAGGTAGCGGGCCATTTCCTACCGAAGATTTCGGAGCAGATGGAGACAAAATGTGCGAAATAGGACGCGAATACGGAGCTACAACAGGACGTCGTCGTCGTTGTGGCTGGTTGGATTTGCCAGTACTAAAATACGCTTGTATGGTCAGCGGAG
>JAQUTH010000097.1 GCA_028709885.1 Flavobacteriales bacterium | reverse complement strand
ATACGAAGGCGAAGAGGACGAAGATGAAGACCTCGGCACTATCCGCGTGATAGATGAGCCTATTGTTATCATCAACGCTTCTCAGGCTAAGATGATAGGTTTTACCCCTACCGAAGATATGTATTTCAAAATATCTCCCGACGGGCTCACTCTACTACCAGGTGCAGCGGTGGACCATGGATGCACTCAGACAGGTCCTATCACCATTCGTCTGGACGAAGAATAGTTTATATCTATCTACATATATCCCCGAAAGACAATGAGACTTTCGGGGTATTTTTTGCCTCGCACATCACAAATATTATCTTTTTAGAAAGAGAAAAAGAGGCTTTTTGGTCGTATATTTGCAAATTCTAACGAAGGAAAAATGGCACAGAATATAGAAAATTTAGACCCACGGGAGTATATAATCATCAAGGGAGCATCTATGCACAACCTAAAAAGCATAGACCTATCTCTGCCACATAACAAACTGATAGTCATGACTGGACTTTCAGGTAGTGGGAAAAGCACCCTTGCGTTTGACACTCTATATGGAGAAGGACAACGCCGATATGTTGAAAGCCTTTCATCCTACGCTCGTCAGTTTTTAGGGCGCATAGACAAACCAAAAGTAGAATACATAAAAGGCATTGCCCCAGCGGTAGCCATACAGCAGAAGGTAAACACCGCCAATCCTCGCTCTACCGTAGGTACTGCCAGCGAAGTGTATGACTATATGAAACTTCTTTTTGCACGTATAGGACGCACTTTTTCTCCTGTGAGTGGTTTGGAGGTAAAAAAAGAATCTGTTACAGATGTTATAGATTATATAACATCCATGCCAGAAGGCACTCAGATAGAGATATCTGCCCTATACCAAATACCAGAAGGGCGCAGTTTTACAGATGCCATAAAAAACCTCAACCAGCAAGGTTATTCCAGAGTCAAGATAAACGGCATGACCACCAAAATTTCTGACCTTCTGTCCTTTGGGGTGGACTATGACATTACAGCTTTTTATCTACTGATAGACCGCACGTCTGTTCAGTCAGACCAAGATAGCCTAACACGTATGGCAGACAGTATTTCCACCGCTTTTTACGAAGGTAAAGGCTCTATGAGGGTGGATACTGCCGACGCAGAGTATGGACGCGAATTTTCATCACGATTTGAGGCAGACGGGGTTACTTTTATAGAGCCGTCGGTACATCTTTTTTCGTTTAATAATCCTCTGGGTGCTTGTCCTGTGTGCGAGGGTTATGGGCGTGTGATGGGCATAGATGAAGATTTGGTAATACCAAACACTTCTCTTTCTGTTTTTCAAAGTGCAATAGCTCCTTTCAAGGGTGAAAAAATGGGTCTTTGGCGAGATGCTATAATCCACACAGCTGAAAAGTCAGGTTTTCCTATTCATACGCCGTATTTTCAGCTGAGCCAAAAAGACAAAGACATTCTTTGGAACGGCTGTAAATATTTCAAGGGCATAAATGATTTTTTTGCCATGCTGGAAAAAGACAA
Source organism: Flavobacteriales bacterium (assembly GCA_028709885.1). Taxonomy (GTDB): domain Bacteria; phylum Bacteroidota; class Bacteroidia; order Flavobacteriales; family UBA1820; genus Merdimorpha. The sequence continues at coordinate 5,929 of JAQUTH010000097.1, read as the reverse complement.
CTACAAGATGCACTACCGCATAATGTTGGCTCGGTACAGAGGAAAGACCACTTGCCATCATTGCCATGGCACACGCCTGAGAGATGAAGCTGGATATGTCCGCATAGCAGGGCATAGCATACCAGAGCTGGTTGAAATGCCTCTTGATAAATTAAAAGATTTTTTTGATTCTATAACACTTTCCGCATATCAGAGCAAAGTTGCGGAACGCCTTTTGACAGAAATACGCCAACGTCTGGACTTTATGTGCCGTATAGGTCTTTCGTATCTAACGCTAAACCGACCCGCTTCCACTCTTTCAGGAGGAGAAAGCCAGAGGATAAACATTGCCACATCGCTCGGTAGTTCTTTGGTGGGTTCTTTGTACGTTTTGGATGAGCCGTCCATTGGTCTGCACCAACACGACACCGCAAAGCTTATAGACGTGCTTAAAAGTCTGCGTGATATTGGCAATACCGTGGTTGTGGTAGAGCATGACGAGGATGTTATGATGGCGGCAGATGTTTTGGTAGATATAGGTCCTAAGGCTGGTATCAACGGTGGCGAGGTGGTTTTTTGCGGTAGCCCTAAGGATATTAAAAAGGCGGACACCCTCACCGCCAAATACTTAAACGGAACTTTGAGTATAGACCCACCGTCTTCGGTACGTCCTGTTCGCAAATTCATAGAGATAAAAGGTGCCAAAGAGCATAATTTGAAAAATATAGATGTCCGTTTTCCATTGGAGATGCTAACAGTTGTTACAGGTGTTTCTGGTAGCGGAAAAAGTACATTGGTGCGCAATATTTTATACCCTGCATTGTCAAAAATACTGAGCGAGACTGCTGAACGCGTGGGTAGCTGCACCGAGGTGTGTGGCGATACCGATGCCATAGGTGCGGTGGAGTTAGTGGACCAAAACCCGATAGGTAAGTCTTCTCGTTCCAATCCTGTTACTTATGTTAAGGCTTATGATGATATAAGAGACCTTTTCGCTGCGCAAAAACTATCCAAGATACGTGGTTTTTCGGCTCAACATTTCAGTTTCAACGTAGATAAAGGGCGTTGTCCGGTGTGCAAAGGCGATGGCGAGGTGGTAGTTCAGATGCAGTTCATGGCAGATGTTCACCTCACGTGCGAGGCTTGCGGTGGACGGCGTTTCAAACGGGAGGTTTTGGAGGTTAAATACCAAGATAAAAACATTGCCGATATTCTGGATATGACTGTGGACGAAGCTATTGCCTTTTTTACAGAACATAACAACACCAAAATAGTGGATAAACTGCTACCGTTGCAGGATGTAGGGATGGGGTACATACATTTGGGTCAGCCTTCTTCTACTCTTTCTGGTGGTGAGGCGCAGAGAATAAAACTGGCTTCTTTTTTAGGTAAGGGCAAGGTTGGTACTAAAACGCTTTTCATCTTTGACGAGCCTACCACTGGTCTTCATTTTCACGATATCAAAAAACTTCTCACCGCTTTTGACTCTTTGATTCGTTCTGGTCATAGTATCATTGTGATAGAGCATAATCCTGATGTGATAAAATGTGCCGATTACGTGATAGATTTAGGTCCGCAGGGTGGCGATAAAGGTGGATATTTGGTGTTTGCTGGTACTCCACGCGCGCTTTGTGAGTGCAAAGAGTCTGTTACTGCGCCTTACATAGCCGATAAATTAAAAGGTGCAAAATAGATTTTTTTAGATTTTTTTTGTTTTGTAACTAAAAAAATAGTTGCTTTTGACCAAAAGATATAGGGGATATGAGTAAAAAAGAGAAATTAATAGAACGGCTACTGAATATTCCTGCCGATTTAGACTATTCTGAATTAAAAAATATACTCAAATATGTTGGGTATTTAGAGGACAACAAAGGTAAGACATCTGGTTCAAGAATTCGTTTTTACAACAAAGAAAGTAATTTATTTATTGACAATACATAAACCACATCCAGACTCAATAGTGAAAAAATATTCCATAAGACAAGTAATAGAACATTTGAAAAACATAAACAAATTGTAAAATGGACAGCATGAAATATAAAAATTATATAGGAAGCGTGTCTTTCAGCGATGAAGATAACGTCTTTTATGGTAAGATAGAAGGTATAAACTCTATGGTAAATTTTGAAGGATAATCTGTATCAGAACTTCGTTCCTCTTTTCAAGAAGCCGTGGATGGATACATAGAATACTGCAAAGCAAAAGGATTGGAACCTCAAAAATCCTATTCAGGAACATTTAACATAAGGATACCGAAAGACTTACATCAAACCATTTCACTAAAAGCAAAAATGATGGGCATAACCATAAACAGTTTTACAAAAAAAGCCTTAGAAACATACACAAACCAACAACATGGAGGAATGATAACAAACAAGTAAATATTATTCTCATGTATTTCCCAAAAAAAAGACAGTCCAAAAAGCTGTCTTTTATATTTACCGTAAAAATTAGAAAAACTCAACCTCGGTAGCTCCCTCACCATACAGATAAAACGCAGCATCATAATACCTGCACCGCGGATAACCCTTTATCATATGGAGCAGTTCTTCTTTTAGCACGCCCTCACCCACACCGTGAATGAAGACTAATTTTTTATGACCACTCTGGCGTGCATTTTCCACAGCTGCGCGTGCATACCGCATCTGATAATCCAACATATCCCCCGAAGACATACCACGTGTGGTCTTTACCAATTTTTCTATGTGCAAATCCAAAACACGCGGAGGTATTTCTCTTTGAGCCTTGTTAGAAGGAGGTGTAGGACGCTTTTTCTCGCTATATTTATCATGAGTGATGTAGTCCCAGTCCTCATCCTTTATATAAGCCGAAAGACCCTCTTTGGCAGTCTCTTGGCTCACTATCTCATCATGACGGCATTTGTACTCAAAACCATCTTCCGTTTCCACCACTATCACCTCGCCACGGATAGCACGGACTACTCCACGCACATCCTCATCCAAAAAGGATACCTTTTCACCTACATGAAAAGGACATTTTTCCTCTTCATTTTCCATAGCATTATTTTTTAATCTCGCTTAAAATTTGCTCTACCGAAACGGACATCTGTTCAGCAGTAGCCATGTTTTTTAGTGTAAAAACTCCCTGAGACATCTCACTCTCACCAGCTATTGCCACAAAAGGAATGTTTTTCTTATTGGCATAGTCCATCTGACGCCCCAGCTTGACAGCATCGGGATACATTTCTGCTTTTACTCCCTCGCTGCGCAAAACAGACAGTGCCCTCATAGTGTAAACAGCCTCATTTTCTCCCATATTGGCAAAAAGGACTTCCACACCGCGGTCTATATCATCGCTGAAAAGGTTTAACTCTTCCAGTGCCAAATATATTCTGTCAAGTCCGAAAGAAACACCCACGCCACTCACATTTTTCATACCAAAAATGCCTGTGAGGTCATCATAACGTCCACCTCCACCTATTGAACCTATCTGCACACCATGCGCTTTTACTTCAAAAATAGCACCAGTGTAATAGTTCAGTCCACGTGCAAGAGTGAGGTCAAGGTCAAGTTTGGCTGTTTTTAATCCCACCGCACTGACAGCAGAGAATATAAATTTAAGCTCTTCTACGCCTTTTTGACCTATCTCGGACTGTTGCATCGTCTTATCTAAAAGCTCCCACATCATCTCTTCGGTCATCGCCTGCATAAATGGACGAATGACGTTCACAGAGTGTTCTGTCAGTCCTTTGGAAAGCATTTCCTCTACTACCGCATCCTCCCCTATCTTATCCAGTTTATCCAGAGCAACGGTCATATCTACCAGAAGTTCAGCTTGCCCTGTTACCTCAGCGAGTCCTGAAAGTATCTTTCTGTTATTTATTTTAACTGAAACTGGCAATCCCAATTTTGTAAAAACATCGTCATATAACTGCACCAATTCCACTTCCTGCCAAAGAGATTTTGAACCAACAACATCGGCATCGCATTGGTAAAACTCGCGAAAACGCCCTTTCTGCGGACGGTCTGCACGCCATACTGGCTGCATTTGAAAACGTTTGAAAGGAAATGTTATATCGTTCTGGTGCTGTACCACATAGCGGGCAAAAGGCACTGTAAGGTCATAACGAAGAGCTTTTTCACTTATGTGCTTAGTCAGATGCAAAGAATCTTTGCTCTGCAAAAGTTCATCGGGAGCTTTGGAAAGGTAATCCCCTGAATTAAGTATTTTGAATATAAGACGGTCTCCCTCCTCGCCGTATTTGCCCATAAGAGTGCTTAGATTTTCAAACGAAGGCGTTTCTATCTGTGAGAATCCGTAACGGGAAAAAGCGTCCCTAAGTATTGAAAACATATATCCTCTACGCGCCATTTCCACTGGGGAAAGGTCTCTGGTACCTTTTGGTATGGATGGTTTTTCTGCCATTTTAGTATTTTTTACTTGTATAATTATGGAGTACAAAGGTATGGTTTTTCACTGAAAAAATGCACAAAACATGTACCTTTGCCTTCACAAAAATACTACAATCATGAGAGCGGTAATTCAGAGAGTAAAAAAAGCGTCGGTGGTGGCAAACGGAGTTAAAACAGCCCAGATAAACCAAGGTCTGTTGGTGCTTCTCGGTGTGGAGGACGCTGACACCGCAGCAGACATAGACTGGCTGTGTGGAAAAATAGCCAGAATGCGCATATTCAATGACGAAAACGGCGTTATGAATCTCTCTGTCCAAGACATAAAAGGAGACATCATCGTTGTGAGTCAGTTTACCCTACACGCATCTACCGTCAAAGGCAACCGTCCTTCGTACATTCGCGCATCCAAAGGCGAATTTGCTCAGCCTATGTACAATGCTTTTTTAGAAAAAATGAGCGCAGAAATGGAAAAAGAAATAGGAGCTGGTATCTTTGGAGCCGATATGCAGGTAGAACTAATTAACGACGGACCTGTTACCATCATCATAGACAGTCATTTACGAGAGTAATTCTGCCAACACTTCACTCACTGCCCTGCCGTGTGTGTACACCGCCAAATGCGTAGCACCTTTTATTATTTTGGCTTTTGTAATGAGAGTCTTTTCAGGAAAAAGAGCATCACGAGAGCCTTGAATACGCATCACATCATCTTTTTTTGCCAATGGAGAACTAAAACTAATGACTTTTTCGGTCATAAAACGAAAATACTCTTTTGACATACCGCACAGCAAGTGTTTCAAAGACTCAACATGGCGTTTTTTAACACTTCCAGTTATTAGAAAAGAGGCTACCAGTGGACTTGTAAACAGTCTAACGGGTACTATTTTATGCAGCGAAAAACGTTTTACAAAGCACAGAAAAGGAGAAAATTCAGCCACTGACACACATGAAGAAACCACTACAGGACGTAACTGAGGATATTTTTGAGCTAACACCTGAGCCACCATACCACCAAGGCTCACACCTAACACCACATCGTTTTTTTCAAACGCTACACCCATGACCATTCTGAGGCAATATTGGTCAAATGTTTCATTTTTTTCAGGCTCTATCCACTCCAAAAACACAAATGAATAGCCTTTGGGTGGTGTTATCCTCTCAAATATCGCTTTCCCGCAACCTATTCCTGCTATAAGATATATTTTGCTCACTTTTTAATGTTTATGTAGTGCAAACATAAGCAAAAATACCTACTTTTGTACTCACGAGGGGCATAATTTACCCACTCACACATACAGATGCTTTTATTTTTGGACATAGGAGGCGGAGAAATGCTACTGATAATATTGGTAGGATTGCTCATATTCGGGGGAGATAAACTACCCGAAATAATCCGCAGTGTCTCCCGTGGAGCTTCTTACATAAAAAAAGCTTCCAATGAAGTAAAAGAGCAAATAAACCGCGAGACTGGCATTTCAGACACCATAAATAACCTCAAAAAAGACGTTGCAGACACCGTCAGTGAGGCTTCAAAAGACTTTGACCCAACATGGGAAACGGTAGTCCCTTCACCCGCC
>JAQUTH010000096.1 GCA_028709885.1 Flavobacteriales bacterium | reverse complement strand
TGTAATAAGTCAAAAAACCGTTTACCACATAGCGAGCGCCTGTGTTTCTGACCTCATCGCGTGGAGTGCCACAGACAAAATTATCTACCGAAGGAGCAGCCCCCTGCACAGGAGATGTTATCTGATAAGCGTTTTGGTAATAAGCATTATTGGTGCGGTTATTGCCATATCCGTAATAAGCGTTATTGTACATTGGAGGTGTGAGGTTAGCCTGAGCGTCCAAGATGTCGTTTCTTCCTCGTGATAGGAAAGTAGCTATCACCCCTTGACGGATGCCTTCCATATAAATAATTGGTATAGTTGGTGGGCATACAAAATAATCTATCACCACTGTGGTTCTCACTGGGTTCTCCTCTGGTATGATGCAGTCATTTGCTCTTTGAGCGTATGATATGTTAGCTACCAATACCGCCAACACAGTTACTAATATCTTATTTTTCATATATATGTCTTTATTTGTTTGGACAAATATATAATTATATTTTTGGGAGGGCAACAAAAACTTAACATTTGTTAAATATCTATGTTTTTACGTTTTTTACACAAATAAAGAGTACTTTTGACCCATAGATATAAATATACCGAAAACACACATTTATACATACAATATGAAAAAAAATTTATTTCTTACTCTGGTAGCTCTAATAGCCTCTATTTCAACATTCACATCTTGTTCTAAAAGCGAAACAGTAAACCAAGCGTACACCTGTAACCTCACAGTATCTGGCGAGGTAACCACAGGCAAGGACTCTCCTGTTTCCAATGTCAGAATATACGTTTACCGCGTAAATAAAGACGGTTCTAAAACTCTAATAGGTACCGGAACCACAAATTCAGAAGGTGCATACACTATGACCAAAAACGGAATAGAAGTCATTTCTGGATACATATCAATAGAGTTTATGGGAAATGACACTTATAATGCTTTTGACACTCAAATAGCACTTTCTTCTATGGATTATATTGAAGGAGATAACAACTATTTTGCAGGTAGTGCCTCTGTTAGTCAAAACATAACACTTAGAACAAAAGAATAACCACTATTTATCTGGATAATTTTTTGTATTTATAATAAAACTATTAACAATTAATCAACTAATTGATTAACAATGAAACATATTTTAGTTTTTAGTGTATTTGCATCAATGTTTTGCATTTCATGCTCTTCTACTGAAAAAGGCACTGACGGTTTTCCACCAGCAGAAAACATCACCGCAGACAGCATTGCAATAAACGAAATAATAGAGCCTAGCTCTTTCAGTTGCGTAGATAATTACATGGTCATTGCCGCAAATTCAAAAGACTCTCTGGTGTACGTGTACTCACTACCAGAGATGAAATATCTGTACTCTGCACTCAAAGTAGGTGAAGGTCCTGGCGAATATCCTAACCAGTGGATATACGTGGAACCTAACCTTATAGACGGCAAGATAGCTATAAACGACTACCGTCTGGATGCTTTTAACCTGTATAAGGTAACAGACACTGCCATTGTTCATACCGATGTGATATTCACAGACACAGCCTCCCGCCCAAAAGACGCTAAGGTTTATTCTCTGAAAAGTCCTATGTTCGGCAGTGATTTTCACGATAAAGACCTCACTGTGTATCTCTCTCTTCAAAACCTAAACACCGCAGAGAGGACAGATACCATAGCTTCTTACGCATTTTTGCTAAGACAAGACCTTCCTGGGGGTGGTAGCATGACAGCTGGCACTAACTACCCAGATATGCTTATCCACGGCAATGATTTGGCTGTGATATACAGTCAGACAGACCGTCGTGAGTTTTACGATATTTCCAAAGGTAAATTTGACCTTGTAAAAATGAGCGGAGACAAGCGCCCTATATCCCAACTCAAAGAAGAGATACGTGATGCCGAAAATGGTATTGATGTCAAAGCTGTTCAGGATGAAAAATACATCTACGTATTTGAAAACACAGTAAAAACAGAGTCTGCTGGCGTTATGAGCAAAATACCGCAGGTAAAACAGAGCCGTCTTTTGGTGTATGACCACAAGGGAAACCCTGTTAAAAAGTACCTTTTAGACCACATAGTAGATACTTCCGCTGCATATAACGGCAAAGCGTACTGCTATAACAGCAAAGAGGATTTTACACAGATATATGTATATGATTTAGGCTTGTAGATTGTCATTTATACAACGTGAATGAAAATAATATAATTTTATTTTGTTAAAAATTTGCAAGTATTGAAAATAATACATTCATTTGCATAGAAAACAAAGAAGATGAATACTATCATTACAAACGAGCTGAATTGGTGGCGCACATCAGGTATATAACCGGTGGGCAAAGGCATTTTAGTGTAGTTGTATAACATAAGCATAAAAGCCGCAGGTTCCACCTGCGGCTTTTTCATTTACAGGACAAAATAATAAAACATCATAAATATGAAAACACAAGACAAACAAAAAAGATTCCTTTTACCCGAAGACGAAATACCTACCGCATGGTACAACATAGCTGCGGATATGCCCAATAAACCTCTGCCACTTATCAATCCGCAGACCAAAGAGCCACTGAAAGCCGAAGACCTTTACCCTCTGTTTTCACACGCCGCCGCAGACCAAGAACTAAACCAGACAGACCGCTTCATACCGATACCAGAACCAGTGCGTGAACTCTACAAAAACTATCGCTCTACCCCATTGGTACGCGCATACGGATTGGAAAAAGCACTCGGAACACCAGCGCACATATATTTCAAGAATGAAAGTGTAAGCCCAGTGGGTTCTCATAAACTAAACTCCGCATTGGCACAGGCATACTACTGCAAAGAGGAAGGCGTTACCAACGTAACCACCGAGACAGGCGCAGGACAATGGGGTGCTGCTCTTTCCTACGCTACCAAAGCATTCGGACTGGAACTTGCCGTTTATATGGTGAAAATAAGCTATGAGCAAAAACCTTATCGCCGTAGCATAATGCAGACTTTCGGTGCGCAAGTGATAGCTTCACCAAGTATGAGTACCAAGGCTGGTAGAAAAATTCTTACCGAACATCCTAATTATCAAGGAAGTCTGGGTACAGCAATATCGGAAGCGGTAGAACTTGCCATGCAGACTCCTAACTGCAAATACGCATTGGGAAGTGTGCTAAACCACGTTTCTCTGCACCAGACAGTCATAGGACTTGAAGCCGAAAAACAAATGGCTATGGCGGGTGAATATCCAGACGTGATAATAGCTTGTTTTGGAGGTGGCAGTAACTTCTCCGGTATATCGTACCCATTTATGCGTCATGTTTTTTCAGGAGAGAAAAAAACGCGTTTCATCGCTGCCGAACCTGCCAGTTGTCCTAAGCTGACACGCGGTGTTTTTCAGTACGACTATGGCGATGAGGCTGGTTACACTCCTATGATGCCTATGTTTACTCTCGGACATAATTTTGCTCCTGCCAATATCCATGCTGGTGGTCTTCGTTACCACGGTGCTGGTACCATCATCAGCCAATTGCTCAAAGACGGCTATCTCAAAGGCGAGGACATTCCTCAGATAGAGTCTTTCAACGCTGGTGAGCTTTTTGCTCAGGCTGAGGGTATCATTCCTGCCCCTGAGTCCTGCCACGCTATTGCAGCTACCATTCGCGAAGCTCTCAAAGCAAAAAAAGAAGGCAAGGAAGAGGTTATTCTCTTTAATCTTTCAGGGCACGGATTGATAGACATGACCGCTTATGACCAGTTCCACGCTGGTAACCTAATAGATTATTCTCTGCCAGATGAGGAGATTAAGAGAACGACTGATTCTTTGGAAAAAATCATTTAATTCTCTTTTTTCTGCATTTACATCATACGGGTAAAATCTTCTTTGTAGGGTTTTACCCTTTGCTTTTTAGTTATATGCGATAAAATAAAGCTCTTTTTTGTTAGTTTATTATTAATTACTTATTTTTGCACGTTAAACATATATTTTTTACTTTTGAAAAAAGTACAATATTTAGTAATAGCTTTGGTTATCATGCTTTTTGCGTGCCAAAAAACACAGCAGGATACTTCTGTGGGCTATCTATATATTGGCGATATTTCTCTTAAAAGCGATGTTATTTCAGTGGAGACAAAAGCTCCGTCAACATCAGATTTTACTGTTGTGATAAAAGAGAAAAACACAGAAAATGTGGTCTATTCAGGGGCTGTCTTTTCAGATATCAAAACGTTTACAGCCGGGCAATACACCGTTGTGGCATACAGCGGAACAGATGCTGATGCTGCTATTGACGCACCTTATTACTACGCAGAAAAAGACATAACGATAGATGTCCTTAAAAAGACAAGCATTAACTTGACTGCTTCCATGGCAGGTGCTACCATTGAGGCTGGTTATCCTTCTGGTATGGATGAGCATTTTCAGAGCGGTTATTTCTTGGATATAACTACTTCTGGCACACATTATTCTGTGTATCCGGGGCATAAACTATATGTCAAAGCAGGAAATGCAGTTTCTATTTCTTTGAAAGGAACAAACGCTGTGGGCGAAGCTGTTACGTTGGATTTTGGCTCCATTTCTTCGGTGGAAGCTATGAAAAATTACAAGTATAATGTAAGCCTTACTTTGCCTGTTTTTTCTTTGCCTGCTATTTCAGATGTAAATGTTTGGAGTAGCAAGGTGTACGTTTCAGCCATGAGTGCTGCCAATGTTTCTCAGGGTACTGCTTCTAAAATAATTGCTGGCGCTGTGTATGAGGCTTCGTCGGACGGCGTGAACTGGATTTCTTCTACTTCTGAAAACGGTAACATAGCCATTTCTGGTCTTTCTGGTGGTACTACTTATTCTGTTAGAGCGCGTTATGGTAATGTTGTGAGTTCAAATACTGTTACCGTTACTACCGAGACTGCTCAGCAACTGGATAATAATGGTTTTGAGAGTTGGAGTGAGAGTAAGATTTTTTCTGGTAACGGAACTTTTAGCAGAAACATAGTATGCTATTACCCTTCATCCTCTACTTCCAGCGGTACATGGGTTTCAAGAAATGTGTACACCACATCTAAAAGTCTATGGAGTGATGCTCCAAGCAACACAAATAACTACGGCGTAGCATGGAAATGGAGCAGTGGTACACGTCAAACATCAGACTGTTCCACAGGTAGTTCAGCGGCTGAAATATCTTCATTAGCTTTTTATAAAAGTAAATTGGGACTTGGTTTTTCTACTAACAGAACAAAAATAAATGCTAATCTCGTTACAGACAGTGGGGGACAAGCGTTTATAGGCAGGTTACTAACAGGCACTTATAATTCCGATGACTCTTATTCTCTCGGTGTATCACATTCATCACGTCCACTGAGCATATCTTTTGACTACAAATATGCACCCGTGAGCTCAGACCAATGTATAGTCTATGCCAAACTATATGACGCATCAAATAACGAAATAGCATCTACTCCCACTTTCAATAGTTCAACACAGAGTACATACACCACATCTACGCTCACTTTCACTTATTCTAATAAAAATGTAAAAGCGTCCAAGATAGCTGTATATTTTGCCTCGGGCAGTAACACAACTGTCAGCTCTTACTCTCTTGTAAACGGCAGTTACAATTCTTCCCCTTACGGAGAAGATAGAAAAATGGGTAGCATCCTTAAAATAGACAACGTAATTTTGAATTATTAACGCAAAATAAAATAAATCTTTAATATGAAAAAAATAGTATTTTTAGCCACATTGGCTCTTCTGAGTGTTTCGTGCAGTAAAAGCGTGGAAAAAACAGAATACGGCACACTCAACATGTCTTTGACATCGTCTGAGCCTACCATAGAGGTAACCAAAGCTAACTCCGCTGCTTCGGATGATTACTCTGTTCAGATAACCAACAGCGCTACTACACCAGCCTTTTCAAACACCTACTCCTATGGAGTGCTAAAAGCAACTCCATTGACATTAATAGCAGCTGAAAACTATGCTCTTTCAGCAGAAAGCTGCACAAAAGAAATAGCTCTTTCAGCCAACAGCAATTTCGGACAGCCTCGTTACGCTGGTGCTACCACATTTAACATCACTGCCAACACAAAAACAGACGTGCCTTTGACTTGCACCATGGCAAATGCCAAAGTATCTGTTGCTTATAACAACGCAAGTGGAGAATTTACCACTGCTTTTTCTTCATACAGCACACAAATATATGAAGTGAATGACGCTGACCGCAAACTTGACTTTGCATCTACCGCTACCGTTGAAGGACCATTTGCTTACTTCAACATAGCTGAGTCAAACCCTAAAATAGTGGTAGTGGTAACAGCCACCAGAAGCTCTGATGGAGCTGTAAAAACATTCTCTTCTGAGCATGATTTAGCGGCAGCTAAATGGATAAAATTGACATTCTCTATATCCTCTACCAGTGGTCAAGGAGATTTCACAATCAACGTGGATGAAAGCATAGAAGAAATAGACAAACCAGTTAATATAGACCCTTATCTATAATCAACACTGAAAAACATCAAAAGCGGTTGCCACGGGCAACCGCTTTTTTAATACGCATAAAATGAGCATACACATTAGTATAGACAATGTAACACCCATGGTGCCAGCACTTAATTTTGATGCACCTATAAATTGGCAAATAAACGAAGGAGAATCTTGGGCGGTGATAGGTCCCAACGGAGCAGGCAAAAGCGTTCTTATGGACATTCTCCAAAAACGCATTGCCATACGCACCGGAGAGATAAAAATAGACGGCACAGATAGTCCAACCCCCATACAGTCCATTTCTTTTCGGGACATATATTCCCCTGCCCAAACGCGAGATTCGTACTACCAGCAGCGTTGGAATTCTTTTAACCGCGACGAAATGCCTATGGTCAGGGAAATACTTTCAGACTTTACCGCAAAGCAGATAGACGAATATTCTTCCATGGGCGATATAGCCTCCATGCTGGATAAACGTATTATTTTTCTTTCCAGCGGTGAGCTACGTAAAATGTTCATTTTCCGAATGTTGCTTTTACGTCCTAAGGTCATCATCATAGACAATCCATTCATAGGGCTTGACTACCGCTCACGTGATTTGCTATGCTCCATGCTACATGATATGGCAAAAAGTGGTATCATCTGCATCATGATAGTGGCTGACCATGCCGATATTCCAGAGTGGACTACTCATGTTTTACCTCTTAAAAACAAGCATATTTTTTCTCCTGAAAAAAAAGAGGACTTTATGTCTGATAAAAATCTTTTGGATACTCTTTTTTCAAATGAAATACCTACTGAATATCATTTTCCTGCACCTACTAACGACGATACTTCTTATGAAAATGCCATAATACTCAAAGACATAAATGTCCATTACGGGGAAAAATACATTCTCAAAGGCGTAAACTGGACAGTCAAAAGCGGAGAAAAATTGGCACTCATGGGAGAAAACGGAGCAGGAAAAAGCACTCTTCTAAGCCTTGTTTGCGGAGACAATCCACAAG
>JAQUTH010000095.1:4393-7448 GCA_028709885.1 Flavobacteriales bacterium | reverse complement strand
TCCTCAATTCTCAACAAAATGAATTCCACCACATACTTTCCTACCGATAAAATGACCGAACCTCGTACCATAACAGGTTCTCAGGCTATAATAGAGTCCATCCTTGCCGAAGACACAGACGTGATGTTCGGCTATCCTGGCGGACAGGTCATCCCTATTTACGATGCTTTGTATGATTATCAAGACCGTATCAATCACGTTTTGGTGCGCCATGAACAAGCTGCTGTTCACGCAGCCCAAGGTTATGCCCGTGCCAGTGGACGTGTAGGTGTGTGCATGGTAACATCGGGTCCGGGTGCTACCAACACTGTAACTGGACTTGCCGATGCTATGATGGACTCTACTCCTATTGTTCTTATCAGTGGGCAGGTAGGTGCCAATCTTTTAGGTACAGACTCTTTTCAGGAAACCAACTTCATAGGTATCACTCAGGCGGTAACTAAATGGAACGTACAGGTAAAACGTGCCGAAGATATACCAGATGCCATAGCTCGCGCTTTTTACATAGCCCGTAGTGGACGTCCTGGTCCAGTGGTGGTAGATATAACAAAAGACGCTCAAGTGGCAAAGATGTCTTTTCACTATCGCAAGATAGAAAACATACGCAGTTATGTTCCTGCTCCTGCTTTGGATATGGAAAAAATAGCCGATGCTGCCAAACTTATCAATTTAGCAAAAAGACCAATGGCTCTTATAGGTCAAGGGGTGGTTTTAGCTGGTGCAGAAAAAGAATTATTGTCTTTTTTAGAAAAAAGCGGAATGCCTGCTGCAAGTACTCTTTTGGGACTTTCTGCCATACCTTCCTCACATCCATTGAATGTGGGTATGTTGGGTATGCACGGCAATTATGGTCCAAATATTAAAAACAAAGAGTGCGACCTCTTAGTGGCTATCGGTATGCGTTTTGATGACCGCGTTACTGGCACTGCCGATACTTTTGGCATAAACGCCAAGATAGTACATTTAGAAATAGACCCTTCGGAAATAAATAAACTGGTGTATGCCGATGTACCAGTTGTAGGAGATGTCAAAGAGTCTTTGCCTGTGCTTACCGAACTTATCACAAAGAACCAACACGCTAAGTGGGTAGATGAGTTCCGCGCTTGCTACGATGTGGAATATGCCAAGATAATAGAGGATGAAATAACTCCTTCTTCTGGCAAAATACGCATGGGCGAGGTGGTAAGAAAAATATCCGATGCCACAGCTGACAAGTCTATAATGGTTACCGACGTTGGACAGCACCAGATGATGGCTGCCCGTTACTTCAAGTATTACAACCCTCGCACCATTATCACATCGGGAGGACTGGGCACTATGGGCTTTGGACTACCTGCTGCCATAGGAGCAAAACTAAGTATGCCTGAAAAAACAGTTTGCCTTTTCGTTGGCGATGGTGGCATACAGATGAACATTCAGGAACTTTGCACCATAATGCAGAGCCATGTAGGAGTAAAAATAATCCTTCTGAACAATAGTTACCTCGGAATGGTACGTCAATGGCAGGAGTTGTTTTTCCGTCAGAGATATTCGTTTACAGAACTACTCAGCCCTGACTTTTCTCTGATTGCCAAGGCTAACAAGATAAACTACCGCTGTGTGGAAAAACGTGAGGATTTAGACTCTGCCATAAATGAAATGCTCGCCAATGACGATGCTTTCCTTTTGGAGGTAAAGGTAGATAGCATGGAAAATGTCTTTCCTATGGTACCTGCCGGAGCGAGTGTTTCAGACATCATTTTGGAATAATAAAAAAGACTACGCATCATGGAAAAAGAATACATACTTACCATTTTTTCGGAAAACAAAGTGGGACTTCTAAACCAGATAACCACCATTTTTACCTGCCGAAACATCAACATAGAGAGCCTTACCACATCTGAATCTGCTATAAGCGGTATTCACCGTTACACAGTGGTGGTTTTTACCGATAGCGAGAAGGTTGAAAAATTGGTAAAACAGATAGAGAAAAAAGTAGATGTCCTCAAAGCCTTCGTCTATACACCAGATGAGGTAGTACAACAGGAAATAGCCCTCTACAAAGTGCCGAGGAGCAAAAACGTAGAAAACCTCGTCCGTAAACACAACGTTCGCATATTGGAGGTGGACGATGACTTCATAGTACTGGAAAAAACGGGACACAAAGACGAGACTCAGGAACTTTTTGAAATGCTAAAACCATACGGACTGCTCCAATTTGTCCGCAGCGGACAGATAGCCATAACCAAAAGCTACCGCGAAGCTCTGAATGAATATTTGGAAAAACAAGATAAAATGTTCGTCAAATAAACGAACCTCCTTTTAGAATAAAACACAAAAAAATAAACATTTAAAAATTAAAATCATGGCAAAAATGAATTTTGGCGGCACCGTAGAAGATGTCGTAACTCGTGAAGAATTTCCACTATCAAAAGCATTAGAAACTCTTAAAAACGAAACCATAGCTGTTATAGGTTACGGTGTACAAGGTCCTGGTCAGTCCCTTAACCTTAAAGACAACGGATTTAACGTCATAGTAGGACAACGCAAAGGCTCTAAAAGCTGGGACAAAGCTGTTTCTGACGGTTGGGTAGAAGGCAAAGACCTTTTTGAAATAGAAGAAGCTGCAACAAGAGGAACTATCATACAGTACCTTCTTTCCGATGCTGGTCAAATATCCATGTGGCCTACTATCAAAAAACACCTCACCGCAGGCAAAGCACTATACTTCTCTCACGGATTTGGTATCACATACAAAGAGCGCACAGGCATAGTACCACCTAAGGATGTAGACGTTATAATGATAGCACCAAAAGGTTCTGGTACATCACTACGCCGTATGTTCCTTCAAGGACGTGGACTTAATTCAAGCTTTGCTGTTTTCCAAGACGCAACAGGAAAAGCCATGGACCGCGTTATATCATTGGGTATAGGAGTAGGTAGCGGTTACCTTTTTGAAACCACATTCAAACGCGAGGTATATTCAGACCTTACTGGTGAGCGTGGTACTTTTATGGGCGCTATACAAGGTATCTTCGCTGCTCAGTATGACACTCTTCGCGCACACGGACACACT
>JAQUTH010000095.1:0-4383 GCA_028709885.1 Flavobacteriales bacterium | reverse complement strand
CTTTCAACGAAACAGTGGAAGAGCTTTCACAGAGCCTTATGCCTCTTATAGCTGAAAACGGTATGGACTGGATGTACGCCAACTGCTCTACCACTGCACAACGTGGTGCATTAGACTGGTGGAAAAAATTCCGCGATGCTGCCAAACCAGTATTTGAATCTCTTTACCACGAGGTAGAAGTAGGAAACGAAGCTCAACGTAGCATAGATACCAACAGCAAACCAGACTACCGTCAAGGTCTTGATGCAGAACTTAAAGAAATGCGCGAAAGCGAAATGTGGCAAGCAGGTGCAGTGGTGCGCAAACTTCGCCCTGAAAACAACTAATTTTTTTACCACTAAAATATATTTCGTTTTACTTGCCCCAAAAAGGCAAGTAAAACGTATTTTTGAATTTAAATAAATTACCATGAGCGAGAAATTATACATCTTCGACACCACTCTTCGGGATGCCGAACAAGTACCAGGTTGTCAGTTAAATACCATAGAAAAAATAGAGGTAGCCCGCCAACTGGAAAAACTCGGCGTGGACATCATAGAAGCAGGTTTTCCTATATCTTCACCAGGAGATTTTAACTCAGTGGTAGAAATATCAAAAGCCGTAACATCTCCCACCATTTGCGCACTTACCCGTGCCGTGGAAAAAGACATAGACGTGGCAGCCGAAGCCCTCAAATACGCCAAACGTGGGCGCATACACACAGGAATAGGTACATCGCCATATCACATATATGAGAAACTAAACTCCACACCTGAGCAGATAATAGAACGCGCTGTCAGTGCTGTCAAATACGCCAAAAAATACGTTGAAGACGTAGAATTTTATGCCGAAGATGCAGGACGCAGTGAAATAGAGTACCTTGCCCGTGTAGTGGAAGCTGTAATAAAAGCAGGAGCCACCGTGGTAAACATACCAGACACCACAGGATATTGCCTGCCAAACGAATACGGAGAAAAGATAGCTTATTTGGTCAATAACGTGCCAAACATAGACCGTGCCATCATCTCCACACATTGCCACAATGACCTAGGCATGGCAACAGCCAATACCATATCCGGTATCATTAATGGTGCCCGTCAGGTAGAAGTAACCATCAACGGTCTTGGTGAACGCGCTGGTAACACCGCCATGGAAGAAGTAGTCATGGCAGTAGCGTGCCACAAAAACATGGATTTTCAAGTGGATATAAACACACATGAGATAATGAATTCCAGCCAATTGGTATCTAACCTCATGCGTATGCCTGTCCAGCCAAACAAAGCCATAGTAGGACGCAACGCCTTTGCACATTCTTCTGGAATACATCAGGACGGTGTGCTCAAAAACCGCGAGACATACGAAATAATAGACCCTGAAATGGTAGGGGTAGACCAGTCAAGTATCATTCTTACCGCCAGAAGCGGACGTGCTGCCTTAAAACATCACTTAAAAGAAATAGGACGTTATTGCGATGGAGAAGAATTAGACGCTATTTATGAAAATTTCTTGGTTTTAGCAGACAAGAAAAAAGACATCACACTACGTGATTTGGAAATATTGGCAGGTCAAGGAGGAAAAGAAAACAAGACATTCAAACTTGAAGCTCTCCAAGTAGTCTGCGGTAGCTCTACCATACCAACAGCCACCGTTCAGGTTAGTTTCGGAGGTGATACCTTCACCGAAACAGCCAGCGGAAACGGACCTGTGGATGCTGCATTCAACGCCGTTAAAAGTATCACCAAACGCCGTGTACACGTTGAGGAATACCTCGTTCAAGCCATCACCCGTGGTAGCGATGATTTAGGAAAAGTCCACGTACAAATATCTCACAAAGGTCATATGTACTATGGTTTCGGTGCAAACACAGACGTTGTCACAGCATCGGTAGAGAGCCTTTTGGACGCCATAGGGCATATAAACTAACGCCTTTCTTGCTTTTTCCGGCATAGAAAAAGGAACCAAAAAACAAGATTAATGAATACACTTTTTGACAAAATATGGGACAGCCATACCGTGCGCACCACAGAAGGAGGAGCATGCGCGCTGTACATAGACCGCCAATACATACATGAGGTAACATCTCCGCAAGCATTCTCTGGACTTAAAAACAGAAACACCAGCGTTTTTCGTCCCAAACAAATAACAGCCTGCCCAGACCACAACACACCAACCGTAAACCAAGACCAGCCTTCAAAAGACTCTCAGGCGCGTATGCAGCAGGAGCAGTTGATTCAGAACTGCCGTGATTTTGGTATAGAAATATTCGGTGTAGGCACTCCTAAAAACGGCATAGTCCACGTAATGGGTCCTGAAACAGGGCTTACTCAGCCTGGCATGACCATAGTATGCGGAGACAGCCACACATCCACCCATGGAGCTATGGGTTGCGTAGCATTTGGCATCGGAACATCGGAAGTGGAAATGGTAATGGCCAGCCAGTGCGTTTTGCAGAGCAAACCAAAAACTATGCGCATTAACGTGGATGGTACACTCGGAAAAGGTGTTTGTTCCAAAGATATCATCTTGTACATCATCTCAAAACTTGGCACAGGTGGAGGCACAGGTTACTTTGTGGAGTTTGCAGGTAGTGCCATAAAATCTCTTTCTATGGAAGCCCGTATGACCATTTGCAATATGAGCATAGAAATGGGAGCCCGTGGAGGAATGATAACACCAGACGATGTTACTTTTGATTACCTAAAAGGACGTGAATATGCCCCAAAAGGCAAAGCGTGGGACATGGCGGTAGAAAAATGGAAAAAATTATCCAAATGTGAAAATGCTATATTTGACCGTGAAGAACATTTCAATGCCAAAGATATACGCCCTATGGTTACTTACGGGACAAACCCTGGCATGGGTATAGCTGTGGACAGTTCAATACCCACATTAGAGAGTATAGACGAAAAATCTCGCCCTTCGGTGGAGAAAGCACTCAAATACATGGGATTCAAAGCAGGGGAAAAAATGGCTGGGAAAAAAATAGATTATGTCTTTTTGGGTAGCTGCACCAACGGACGTATAGAAGACCTTCGCACTTTTGCCTCGGTTGTAAAAGGTAAGCACAAACACCCCGATGTAGTAGCGTGGATAGTACCTGGGAGTGCTCAAGTGGCTCGTCAGGCAGAACAAGAGGGAATAGTCAAAACCCTTAACGACGCTGGATTTGAAATGCGTCAAACAGGTTGTTCGGCTTGTCTGGCAATGAACGGAGATACCATACCCGAGGGCAAATACTGTCTTTCTACTTCTAACCGAAACTTTGAGGGACGACAGGGACAAGGCGCACGCACCATTTTATGCGGGCCATTGTTGGCTGCATTAGGCGCTGTAAACGGAGTGATAACCATACCTACAACGGACTAAACACAAAAAAGATGAAAGAAAAATTTACCACTCTTACTTCCACCATGATGCCAATAGAGGTGGAAAATGTGGATACAGACCAAATAATACCAGCTCGTTTTCTAAAAGCCACCACACGGGATGGTTTTGGTAAAAACTTGTTCTATGACTGGCGTTACACACAACATGGAAGTCCTATACCGTCTTTTGCCATGAATAACAGCTGTTTTTCAGGAGCAAAAGTACTACTTTCGGGTAAAAACTTTGGCTGTGGCAGTAGCCGTGAACATGCGGCTTGGGCTATTTTTGGTGCAGGATACAGAGCTGTCATTTCCAGTTTTTTTGCCGATATTTTCAAAAACAACGCCATTAACAACGGTCTTTTGCCAGTTCAGGTATCACCAGAATTTTTGTCAAAGGCTTTTTCTGAGGTAAAAAAAGACCCCAAAACTCCCATTGTCATATCTCTTGAAGAGCAAACGGTGAGTCTTCCTTCGGTACGCCTTGCAGAACATTTTGAGATAAATCCTTATAAAAAAGAGTGCATGATAAATGGATACGACGATATAGACTATCTGATAGCCATGCGCGGTGAGATACAGCAGTACGAAAACGACAGAATGAAATAAATCCTGTCGTTTTTTATCTTTTTTAGAATGAAAAACGCATATTTGCATAATATTTTACTACACAAAAAATGAATTTGAAAATAGGAGTGCTACCAGGCGACGGCATAGGTCCTGAGATAATAGCTCAGGCTGTCAAAGTCCTTGATGCGGTAGCCAAAAAATATAACCATAACATTAGTTACACATACGCTCAGGTAGGTGGATGCGCCATAGATAAATGTGGCAATCCATACCCAGAATCTACCCATAAGGTATGCATGGAGGCAGACGCTGTTCTTTTCGGAGCCATTGGCGATCCTAAATTTGACAATGACCCTTCGGCAAAAGTACGCCCCGAACAAGGTCTTTTGGCAATGAGGAAAAAACTCGGTCTGTATGCCAATATACGCCCTGTAAGCCCTTTTTCAGAGCTTATACACCGTTCTCCTCT
>JAQUTH010000094.1 GCA_028709885.1 Flavobacteriales bacterium | reverse complement strand
TACGAGAGAACAGTTTTTTCAGTTCTATCTCTATAATGCTGTAAATGTGTTGTTTTTCCAAAGAATTAAAAACTACAACATCGTCTATTCTGTTAATGAATTCAGGAGCAAAAGTGCGTTTAAGAGCAGTCTCTATTATCTTGCGTTCATTGGATGCTACCTGTTCCTCCTTGGCTCTGGTGCCAAAACCTATCCCCTGCCCAAAATCCTTTATCTGACGTGCTCCGATGTTAGAAGTTAGAATGATGATAGTATTTTTAAAATCTATCTTTCGTCCCAAACTATCGGTAACCTGTCCCTCGTCAAATATTTGAAGGAGAATATTGAAAATATCAGGGTGAGCCTTTTCTATTTCATCCAAAAGAATCACGCTATATGGTTTACGACGCACTTTTTCGGTGAGCTGACCGCCTTCTTCATAACCCACATATCCCGGAGGTGCACCCACCAGACGGCTGAGAGCAAATTTTTCCATATACTCACTCATATCAACACGGATAAGAGCATCTTCACTGTCAAAAAGAGTCTTGGCTATCACCTTGGCAAGCTGTGTTTTACCAACACCTGTTTGTCCCAAAAAGATGAAACTACCTATCGGGCGATTAGGGTCTTTTATACCAGCTCTGTTTCTCTGAATAGCTTTAACTACCTTTTCCACAGCTTCGTCCTGACCTATTAACTGTTCTTTTATCACTTCGCCCAGATGAGAAAGTTTTTCACCTTCTTTTTGCGCTATTCTGCGTACTGGAACACCTGACATCATGGAAACAACTTCGGCTACATTGTCCGAAGTAACAGTCTCACGTTTTGTCTTGACTTCTTCCTCCCACGCTTTTTGAGCCTCTATGAGCTGTATTTCCAATCGTTTTTCCTCATCTCTTAGCCTAGCTGCCTCCTCATATTTTTGGTTTTTCACCACTGACGTTTTTTGCTCACGTATAGCTTCAAGAGATTTTTCAAGAGCTATCACCGTCTCTGGAACGCGGATATTGGCTATGTGAACACGTGAACCGGCTTCATCCAACGCATCAATGGCTTTATCGGGTAAAAAACGATCTGTTATATATCTCTCAGTAAGGTACACGCAAGCATCCAATGCATCATCTGTATAGTTAACATTGTGATGTTCTTGGTATTTTTCCTTTATGTTAGATAGAATGGTGCGTGTTTCCTCTGCTGTGGTAGGTTCTACCATTATTTTCTGAAAACGGCGTTCCAAGGCTCCATCCTTTTCTATGTACTGACGGTATTCATCCAGTGTGGTAGCTCCTATCACTTGTATTTCTCCTCGGGAAAGAGCAGGTTTGAACATATTTGACGCATCCAAAGAACCAGTTGCTCCGCCTGCACCTACTATGGTGTGCAGTTCATCTATAAAAAGAATGACATCTTTGTTTTTTTCCAATTCATTCATAACCGCTTTGACACGTTCTTCAAACTGTCCACGATATTTTGTTCCTGCTACCAGCGATGCCAAATCAAGCGTTACAACTCTTTTTCCAAAGAGAACACGGGATACTTTTCGTTTGATAATCCTAAGAGCAAGCCCTTCTGCTATTGCAGACTTACCCACTCCAGGCTCACCGATAAGTAGAGGATTGTTTTTCTTTCTGCGGGAAAGTATTTGACATACGCGTTCTATCTCTTTTTCACGTCCTACCACAGGGTCTAAGCGTCCTTCTTCTGCTGCTGCGGTGAGGTCTCGTCCAAAATTATCCAGTACGGGTGTGGTGGTTTTTTTAGAAGATGTACGTCCTTGCTGAGCGCCAAAAAGCGGTGATTTGCCTTCCTCGTATTCGTCTTCGCCAAAAGAAGATTTGATGCCTCCGCGCTCTGTCGTTCCTGTCAGGGTGGTCATATAATCTTGCGATAGTTTTTCGTAACTGAGGTTGTTTTTCTCAAAAAGACGAGACACTGGGTCATTTTGATTTTTTAGAATACTGAGCAAAAGGTGTACTGGGTTTATCATATCCTCGTTAAAGCGTTTGGCTTCCAAATAGCTGAGTTTTAACGCCCGAGTAGCCTGAGAATTAAATTCTATTTTTTCCACATCAACTCTTTCTGCTCCATTGAGTGAACTGATACTCATTTCAGACTCCAACGCACGGCGCATTCTCTCTATGTCAATGCCGTTTTCTTCCAGTATTGACAAAAGTGTGGTGCTACCCTGACGAAACAGCCCGAGTGTGATATGTTCAGTTCCTACCACATCGCTCCCTATACGCATTGCTTCGTCCTGAGAATATCGTATGGCGTTTATGGTTCCTGATGAAAAATTTTCTTCCATGTTATTTTGTGGCGGTAATGCCGTCTGCGTAAATTTCGATTATAAATACAGAAAAAACAACACCAACTCAAAAAAAAGTTGGTGTTGTTATACTAAAATATCAAGCCTCTACCTCTTCATTTACTCATCATCATCATCAGTAGGCTGTGGTTGCACTTTGTATGTCAAACCATCCAAGAAAAATACTGGAAAGAAATCACTTCTGTTGCTTGTGAAATATATTTTCAGTTTCTTGATAGACTTCATCTTTGTAGGCAAAAGAGTGAAAATCTGTTTACCTTCGTGAATATATGTGTTTTCCGCATAACGGTAATCTGCCAAATATTCTTCTTTTGTGCCTACTAAAACACCATCTGCATCATATCCGGCAAAGCATATTTTCACATAATCGCCACTACTGATAGGAGTGAAAGCACTACCACCTTCGCTACCGCTATACCCGTTTTTCATAGTAAAAACTGTCAATGCCGACGGAGTAAATGTAAACGTATCTATATCCACAGGGCGAGTGAAATTTATAGTAGCGGCAGTGTTTATATCATAAGACGTAGCCACTGCAATGGATTTTCCTTTCTGTGGAGCATTTGGGTAAAACTGCATGGTGGATATATCTGATGGTACGACTCCTTCTGCCAACGGAGCGTGGTTGCTCTGGGCAAAAGAATTAAATTCTATGACACCGCCTTGCACCAATTCACTTTTGAATTTAGCATAGAGAAGAGAAAAATCTTCTCCGTATAGGTGGTTATCTCCACTGACTGCCAATTTTGAAAAATCAGTAGTAGATGAAGGATAATTCAACGTTACATAATAAGTAGTATAGTATAAGTTATCCTCTGAGGTAACACCTATCGGTGTAGTGTATCCAAAATCCTGTACTTCACCACTCTTAGGAGTCGAAGTAGCACCTCGTGAAAGAGTGAATATAGGTGTCAAGTGCAAATCCTCCTTTTCTATTGGCATAGTGGAAACAATAGTATATCCACTTTGCAGGTATTTGTTGTCTGGGTATTCCTCAAATTTGAATGTCAGAATATCCGTTTCCGAACCTGCTGCCAATTTTGCGCTGCATGAAGAAAATAATCCTCCCACAGCAAATAGGAATATAAACGTGTATTTTATGTTTTTCATCTTCTTGATATGAGCTAATAAGCCTTTATTTAATGATTTATCCTTATTTTTCAGTTTAGCAAAAGTACAAAAAAAAAAGTAATCACACCTATATGATATGCTAAACTTACTACCCCGAGGCTTAATTAACGGTTAAAAAATGTTAAATGAGAACCTTTCTGCTTTATCTGGGCCATCTTTACATTTAACATATAATAAAAACACTATACTAAATATCGGTAAAAACTTGTTTAGAAAAACGTTTATACTTAAATTGCACCTACTAAAACACCAACCAACACAGTGGACACTTTATACCATTTCTTTACAAGCGGACTGTGGGACCGCTACACCATAGACCACATAACTTTATTTTTTGCAGTGCTTATAGTAGCTTACACCCTAAGCAGTTACAAACGCGTAGGCGCTCTTTGCAGTATTTTTGCTTTTTTTGCACTCATAGGTATCATAGCAGTGCATTTGGGACTACACCTTTCAAATAGAGCAACTTTTATTCTATCATCACTGACAGTACTGATACCTGCATTTTTTTGCATTTTCGGCGTTACTGCCAAACCATCCACCGCCACCGAAAAAATGGGACTTTTTATCTCCGCCATAGCAGGTACATTGTACGGCATGACATCACTTGGGCAAATGGGAGGCAATGATTGGATTATAAGTTCCGTGGCGTATAGCTTAGGTCTGTGGATAAGCGTATGCTTATTATCGCTGGTCATACTGGTTATATCCAGACTTTTGGAATACATAACATTAGCACACAGAGACATAGCTATCATAACATCATCCATAGCAATAGGTGTCCTTTTGGACACTGTCATCAGTTTTGTAAAAGATATTTTAAGATAAACACTACCATGAACACAGAAAATACTTCGGAAAGAGAAAAAGAGCGCGAAAAACAACTCAAATTTGACCGCACTTATATGCGTATGGCACAAGTATGGGCAGAGCTTTCGCATTGCAACCGCCGAAAAGTAGGAGCATTGATAGTCAAAGACCGCAAGATAATATCAGACGGATACAACGGCACACCAACTGGCTTTCCCAACGAATGTGAAGACCAAGACAACCACACCAACTGGTACGTCCTACACGCCGAAGCCAATGCCATACTAAAAATAGCTGCATCCACACAGTCTTGCGATGGCGCTACCTTATATGTTACCATGTCTCCGTGTCGCGAATGTAGCAAACTAATACACCAGTCTGGCATCAAAAGAGTGGTTTACCTTCATGGATATTCAGACACCTCAGGGCTTGATTTTCTAAAAACAGCTGGCGTTCAGGTGGAACAACTCCCAGAAGAATAAATCTCACAGCAATGAAAAACATATTATACATCATTTGTATCAGCTTTTTTCTTTTCTCCTGCGGAAACAGAAAAGCCACAGCTATAACTGGGGACATCATAGAGTATTCTCCCAAAACAGAAAAACCCAACATCAACCTCAAAGCCTACACATCTGTCTTTTTAGCAGGGACAATAGACATGGGACAGAGCGAAGATTGGCAAAAAAAGACCATAGAAAAATTCAAAGTCAAAGACGGTAACTATTTGTTTTTCAACCCTCGTAGAAGCAAAGGACTGGACGGTACAACAGAAGACATGGAATATCAAATAAGATGGGAACTGGAACACTTAGTGCGTGCCGATTACATCATCATGAATATTTTACCTCAGAGCAAATCTCCTATATCTCTTTTAGAAATGGGACTGCATGCCAATGACGGAAAAATGTACGTTGCGTGTGGAAAAGAATACTATCGCTATGACAATGTGCGCATCACTTGTCAGTACTACGGCATACCGCTGTACGAAACATTGGACGAATTATTAGAGAAAGTATTTGATGTTAAATAGTGCTTTTGTTTGGTAAATTTTTCGTTCCTTTGTGTGTCTTTTACACCACATATGACGTGAAAGATTTTTTAATATAAAAATAATAATAACCAACACGTGCAGTATGTTATACCACTAAACAAGCGCGCATAATAACTACACTAATATAGTTTTTTAGCAACACACACATTATGTTAGAGACTACAACAAAAGTAAAAGAAATGGAAAAAGTGGTTATCCGCTTTTCAGGTGATTCCGGAGACGGTATGCAGCTGGTGGGTAATATGTTTTCCAATCTTTCAGCATTTATCGGAAATGGCATCTCTACATTTCCCGATTACCCTGCCGAAGTACGTGCGCCAAAAGGCACACTAAGTGGCGTTTCTGGATTCCAAGTACATCTGGGTGCAAAAGGAGTTTACACCCCAGGAGACCAAGCAGACGTTTTGGTAGCCATGAACCCAGCCGCTCTGAAAGTAAACGTTAAAAACATCAAAAAGAACGCCGTTGTCATTTTTGACACAGACTCTTTTTCCAAAAGCGACCTTGAAAAAGCTCTCTTTACCACCGATGACCCATTTGCTGAGTTAGGACTTGGCAGCGTACAGCAAGTACCAGTACCTATGTCCACTATGGTAAAACACGCAGTAGAGGCTACTGGTATGGATGCCAAAGCAGCTATGAAGAGCAAAAATATGTTTGCCTTAGGTCTTATCTGCTGGTTGTTTGACCGTCCATTGGAACGCGCTATACATATGCTTGAAAACAAATTTGGCAAAAAACCTACCGTTCTTGATGCCAACATAAAAGTCCTTACCGACGGTTACAACTACGGCAACAACATTCACGCCACCGTATCTACTTTCCGCATAGAAGGACACGCATCCACAGCTGGTACATACACAGACATAAGCGGTAACAAAGCCACTGCATACGGTCTTGTGGCAGCCTCTGAAAAAGCAGGTCTTCCTCTTTTCCTCGGTAGTTACCCTATCACACCAGCCACAGACATTCTGCATGAGCTGGCAAAACTTAAAAACCTCAATGTAACAACCGTTCAGGCAGAAGACGAAATAGCAGGCGTATGTACTGCCATAGGAGCTTCATTTGCAGGAAAACTATCAGCTACCAGCACCTCTGGTCCAGGACTTGCCCTTAAAAGTGAGGCAATAGGTCTGGCTGTTATGGCAGAGCTTCCACTTGTTGTTATAGACGTTCAACGTGGAGGTCCTTCTACTGGTCTTCCTACTAAGAGCGAGCAGACAGACCTTCTTCAAGCTCTTTACGGACGTAACGGCGAATGCCCAGCAGTGGTACTTTCAGCTGCCACTCCTACTGACTGCTTTGACATGGCGTACATGGCTGCAAAAATAGCTTTGGAACACATGACACCTGTCATTTTGCTTACAGACGCATTCATAGCTAACGGTTCTTCGGCATGGAGAATACCAGACATGGCTACTTTCCCTCAGATAAAACCTAACTACGTAAAACCTGAGATGTTAGCCGAAGGCTGGAAACCTTACAAACGCGACGAAAACACAAAAGTACGTTACTGGGCTATCCCTGGAATGAAAGGCTTTATGCACCGTCTGGGAGGTTTGGAAAAAGACTACACCACCAGCGCCATATCTACCGCTGCTGCCAATCACCAGAAAATGGTAGATACCCGTAAAGAAAAAATAGAACACGTTGCTGAGTGCATACCAGAGCTTAAAGTTATGGGAAATGAAAAAGCCGACCTTTTGGTAGTATCATGGGGTGGTTCTTTCGGACACGTGTACGAAGCTGTTGAGGAAATGAACGCACAAGGTAAAAAAGTTGCCATGGCTCACTTCAACTACATCAACCCTCTACCTAAAAATGCCGAATATATCCTCAAAGGATACAAAAAGGTTGTAGTTTGCGAACAAAACGAAGGTCAGTTTGCAGGTTACCTGCGCATGAAGATAGACGGTCTTCAACATGTAAAACAATATAACAAAGTGGAAGGACAACCTTTCAAAGTGGCAGACCTCACTGAATGTTTCACTAAACTATTGGAGGAATAACAAATGTGCGATAAACAATATACAGCAAAAGATTTTAAGAGCGACCAATACGTTCGTTGGTGCCCGGGTTGTGGAGACCATGCCGTTATCAACAGCCTCCAAAAAGCTATGGCAGAAATAGGTGTAGCTCCAGATGACACAGTCGTTATATCTGGTATCGGCTGCTCATCTCGTTTGCCATAC
>JAQUTH010000093.1 GCA_028709885.1 Flavobacteriales bacterium | reverse complement strand
GCGCGGAACCGTCCATCCATTCTGTGTCAAAATCCTCCCAGAAGGTGCTGGCACCCATAGCGAGCATCCCTCCCCAGTACTCTTTGATGATGTCCATTGCCTGCTGGTAATGTCCTGCCTTAGCCAAGGCTTCTATCATAAAATAGCCGTAAAAAGTGGAGAAATCTTTTGCCCCGTCTTTTTCCAATACTGCCACAGCCGTTTGAGAGTCCATAGCGCCGCTGA
This sequence comes from Flavobacteriales bacterium, assembly GCA_028709885.1. Taxonomy (GTDB): domain Bacteria; phylum Bacteroidota; class Bacteroidia; order Flavobacteriales; family UBA1820; genus Merdimorpha. The sequence goes on along the minus strand of JAQUTH010000093.1, from coordinate 7,303 downwards.
GGTACAGTAGGGCAACAGCCTGTTTTTCACCTAATGGATTTTTGTTTTTTTTCAAAAAATCAACTGCCGTTTTTTTAGCAGTGGAAAGCATTTTGGAGTGCATCTTTTTACATTCCATAGCCAAAGGTTCATTGCCCAAAGTGCGGCAAAGGTCTTCACTGCGCTCAAAAACTATACAACAAAGAGCTTGCAGACCAGCATCCACAGCATCAGTATTGGCATTTGAAGGCCAGTCCAGAAAACGCGTTCCGTCCAAATGTTCACGCCCACGAGAGTCTATTTTGCCCATTATCTGTTTTAGCAGGGCAAAAAGATAATCTTTTTGCTCATACAGATAAACTGTGTCCGATGTGTATGAATACCATTTGTCATGCAGAAGTATCCACCAAAGGGAATAGGAACTAATACCGTTCATCCACCCGGGTAGAGGGTTGCTCTGACGTGAAATGTCAAGACTTTTTGGAATGACATCCACCGCACCGAAAGTAGATAAAACGGTCATCATCTCGGGGAACATATCGCCTACCCACACCAGACGGTCTCTTTTTATTCCGTCCCAAATGTAGTCCTGCATACACAGATGAACGGTTTTGACACCTGTTTGCCATATTTTGGTCAGTGTGCTATCTGAACAATAAAAATCTCCCAGCACAGGTGCAGGATGTGTTACCGATATACCGCGGACTTCCCTTAATTGGAGTGTGCGAGAGGTATCTTTTAACTCTATTTTCAAAAAACGAAAGCCTGTATTTCCAGTTTCTATCGCCCCAAGCCAAGGAACGGTAACAGTGTAGTCCCTCATTCCGTGGTCATTGGTGGCACCTTTTTCGCCTATTTGGCTCATAGCTTCGGCTACACTTTCACCAAAACAAAGGCGCAAAGGTATAGGTGTTTGAGAAGAAGGCATGCCAGTTACTATCTGGATACCGCCGTGCATCTCACTGCCAAAATCAAGAATGATAAATGCTTTGCCAGAGATAGAACACACGTCAGCATTGTTCAGAGTGGCTTGCCCAGTGCCTTTTTTTAGCAGATGCTCGGCATTTTTAACGTTGCCCTCAGTTAGAACTACCCGCAAAGGAGTGATGTACTCCCTTTGCATTTGGGCGTTTTGAGCGGTGGCACTTTGTGAAAAAAATGCGCAGATGAGGTAAAAAGAAAAAAGAGCAGGCAATTTCATAGCGGAGTGTTTTACAGATGAAAAGCAGTTACTAAGTCATCAAGCTGTGTTTCTGTCATACCCTCAGGCGTAAAACCAGCCATACGGGCGTTGAGGTATATTTGAGCGGACTTGCTCAGCGTGTCTATAACATCAAAGCAGTCTACCACATCTATTCCAGTGGCTAAAATGCCATGCTTTTCCCAAAAGACAATATCGTGATTTTTAAGCTGTTCTATGGTAGCATTTGCCAAATCCATAGTTCCCGGTATTTCATACGGCACTACTCCCAATCCTTTTGGTGTTATGATACGACATTCGGGTATCATGCTCCAAAGCATATTTGTTATGGCATCACTGTCTAACCATTTTTGACTGTGGGACAGAGCAATTAGGTCTGTTGGGTGGGTATGAAGAACGACATTGTTCTTTCGTCCTATGCTTCGCAAATAGTTGTGCATGGATAGGTGACTGGGTAGTTCAGAGGTAGGACGGATGGGGTTTTTGTATATTATTTCGTAGTATGTACCGTCATGGCTTATGCGGATAAGTGAGCCGTTTTCCCATGGGGAGGAACTTACATAACGCATCCTTTTACCAGTGCCTGTAACGTAAAAAACATTGTCTTTAAGATGTCCCATAACAGCAGGAAGGCTGATTTTATCTGCTATTGGAGTCATTTTTTGACATTCATCTTCCACAGCGGGTGTAACATTTACAGAAATATTACCGCCGTTGTACTCAGCCCAACCTTTTATCCAGAGATAACCAGCCACTTCGGCTATTTTAGCTATCTCGGTATTCAAAACTTCATTTTTCTCTAACATTATATTTATGTGTTAATTTACTTTATTCAAAATATTTGGCAAAAAGGCAGATAGAATCAAAATACCCATACCTATTGCCAAGACTACTGCTGTGGTGCGTCCTGCTCCTTTCCATTCTTTTAGAATAATACCCCAAATATTGGAAAAAACCACATTTAGAGCCATCAGAATACTCCAAGAAAAAGCCAACATCACAGGCGAAGAAGCCAAGAAACTCTTGCCCATGCCCAGCCCGAAGAACTGAGAATACCATAGAATACCGGCTAATGCACACAAAAGTACATTTGGTAAAATGACAGATGTTTTGCCGTAGTCCTTGAAAGACTTGTTTTTGGCATTTTGGAAAAGGCAATACACAGCATTGGTTATAAAACCACCCACTGTAACCATAAGCGTGGCAGGAAGAGTTTTGAATAAATCATTTGCTCCGTCCACAACAAGTGGCTGTCCAGCTTGTAATCCAAGAGCAAAGCAAGCGCTCATAACACCAGCTAAAAGAGCCACCATAAGACCTTTTGTCAATGCAAAATCCTTAACGGCAGCTTTTTTCTCTTCTTCGCTCATATTTTTGGCACGAAGACTACCTGCATAGCCTATCACCGCTATACCAGATAATGTAACGCATACGCCTATCAGAAGAATAAGACCACTGCCACTGAGGAGATTTTCACCCATCATAAGAGCAGGTATTATAGTGCCAAAAGCACTGCAAGTACCCAAGGCTATGCTTTGTCCCAGTGCCACACCGAGATACCGCATAGAAAGTCCAAAGGTAAGCCCACCAACACCCCATAGTATACCGTATCCTATTGCTTTTAGCGTAGCAGAAGGTTCTACCGAAAGTATTTCTGTGAGGGAACTACCCTCTGGTACAGCCAATAATGCTCCAAGGTATGGAAAAACCAGCCATGCAAAAACTCCCTGAACAAGCCAAAAACTCTCCCAAGACCAGTCTTTTACCTTGTTGATAGGGACATAAGAACTGCTCTGCCCAAAAGAGCCTATGGCTATAATTATAAGTCCTATCAGTATTTCCATGACCTTAACGTTTAGATGTTACATCATGTTCGTAACGTTCTATTTCGGCTATGTAACTCTCGCCCACAGGAACATCTGCTTTCAGACAGAACATATCCCACACAGCCTGCCAAGGAAGACTTTTTGCTTCTTCCTGCAAAGCTAAACGCTGAAAATATTTACCTTCTTCTTCGTATTTGGTCAAAAGAGTATGAGGCTCTAAAAGAGCTTGAAGGAATGCTTTTTGCGTAGCACGGCTGCCGATGACGTATGCACCGATGCGGTTTATGGTAGCGTCAAAATAGTCAAGACCTATGTGCACCCTGTCCAAAGCATTGCAACGAACTATCTCACGTGCCAAATCCAGAAGGTCATCCGATAGAATGACTACGTGGTCGCTATCCCAACGAATAGGACGGCTCACGTGAAGCATTATTTCAGGGGTAAACAAAAGAAGAGAAGATACTTTGTCTGCGATGCTTTCTGTAAGGTGAAAATGTCCAGTGTCCAGTGTTACTATTTTGCCTTTTTTAGCACCGTAACCCAAGTAAAAATCATAAGAACCAACAGTGTAACTTTCCAGTCCTATGCCAAAGAGTTTAGCCTCTATACAGTCCTTCATGTTGGAATATTTCTTTTCAAATATCTCATCCAATGATTTTTCCAATATTCGGCGGTATTTGATACGGCTGGCAGGCACTTCCTTGCTACCATCATGTATCCATAGGTTCATCATGCAAGGGTCGTTTTGAGCTTTACCCATTTCTTCGGCTATCTGGCGGCAACGTTTGGTATGTTCCACCCAAAAAGAACGAATACCCTCGTCTGGATTTGCAAGAGTAAGGTCTCCGCTTTTAGGGTGCGAGAAAGATGTGCTGTTAAAATCCAGCTTCATGCCGTTTTCCTTAGCCCACTGCATCCACCCTGAGAAATGTTCAGGAGTAACTTCGTTGCGGTCTATTTTTTTACCACCGAAATCTCCGTATATCTCGTGGAGGTTCAGACGGTGTTTACCAGCTATGAGCGATGTTGCTTTCAATACATCGCTACGCAGTTCTTCCATATTGCGCGCACGTCCGGGGTAATTACCTGTAACCTGAATACCACCAGAAAGACTACCACCTGTGTTTTCAAAACCAGTAACATCATCCGCCTGCCAGCAGTGTAGGGATAGTGATATTTTTGACATTTTTTCCAAAACGGCATCGGTATTGACACCCACTGCGGCAAAACGCTCTTTTGCTATGGCGTATGCCGAAAGAATATTGTTTTCTTTCATTTTATGTAGAGTTTAGTTGATTTTTTGTTGAGGTAAAAAAGTAACGGTATCTATCGCTGAGGCTATCACACGTCGCATATCCCAACGGTCATGCACAGCACCAGCCCAACGTGCCTGCATCATACAGTTGCCTATGGCGGTAGCCTCAGACGGACCAGCTATCACTGGAATACCAATAGCATCGGCAGTCATTTGGTTCAAAAGAGCGTTTTTGCACCCTCCGCCTATTACATGAAGGCGTGTTATAGGATGTTCAGACATACTTTTAAGAATATCCAATACCTCTTTGTATCTACTGGCAAGACTCATAAAGATGCACCTCACGTATTCTGAATGAGAAGAAGGCGCGGTAAGACCATTTTCTATGCAGTAATCTGAAATAGCTTTTGGCATATTTTCAGGACACGTAAAACGAGAGTCATCAGGATTTATTATGGTAGAAAAACCTGTACTTTGTGCCATTTCCACTATCTGTGGATAGGTATAAACGAGGTTATCTTTTGCCCATACTCTGCGACATTCTTCCAGAATCCACATACCAGTTATGTTTTTCAAAAAGCGGGTAGTGCCGTCTATTCCGCCTTCGTTGGTAAAGTTATGTCTAAAAGAATCTTTTGTGATGATAGGCGTTTCAGTCTCTATACCCATAAGACTCCACGTGCCACTGCTCAGGTAGGCAAAGTTTTTGTCCTGAGCTGGAACTGCTGCCACTGCCGATGCTGTGTCATGCCCTGCTACTGCTATAACGGGGATTTTGCCTATTCCAGTACTCTGATCCACTTCATCGGTCAGTACGCCTACCATACTACCGGGCATTACCACGTGTCTTAGTATGGATGAGGGTACTCCCGCTGCTGTAAGAAGTTTTTTTTCAAACTCTTTGGTACGAGGGTTTAGTATTTGTGAAGTACTGGCGTCTGTGTATTCGCAAACGCGTTCACCTGTGAGCATGTATGAAAGAAGGTCTGGCATGAAGAGTATCTCTGATGCGTTTTTAAGAGGAGAAAAATCATCTTTTGCCTCGCGGAAAAGCTGGTATAGAGAGTTAAAATCCATAACCTGTATGCCAGTGAGGTCATACACTTTTTCACGTGGTATGATAGAGAAAAACTCTTCTGCCGCCCCGCAAGTATGTGGGTCTCGGTATGTCCGAGGCAGAGATAGTATAGTTCCGTCGCTACCTAAACATCCGAAGTCCACACCCCATGTGTCTATGCCTATGGAGTCTATTTTTATGCCCTTTCGCACGCAAATGCGCATACTTTCCAATAGTTGTGAATACAGATGATAAATATCCCAGTAGAGCCGTCCGTGAAGATGTAAAATGGGGTTTTCGTAGCGGTGTATTTCCGTTATGTTCAAAGAAGAACCTTTGAGAGTGCCTACAACGGCACGCCCAGATGTGGCACCTATGTCAAATGCCAAAAAATTGTGCTCTTTCATTAAAGTATAGTTATGTGTAGTATAGTAATACATCAAATATACAGTATAAATGCTAATGATAAATGTTTTTTCTGTTTTTTTTAGCATTAGATACTTAAAAAATAGAGAACAGAATAAAAAGAGGGAAAAATTGTGGATAAAAAAACACGAAAAGATAAAAATAATAGAAAAAAATACGGATATTTGTATCTATCGGCATTGGCTGAGAAAACAGAATAAATACCATATAAATCACAATATTAAAGATGGAAGTAATAGGAACTATCAAAAAAATAAACCCAGCGGTGCAAATAACACCTACATTTACAAAAAGCGAATTGGTAATATCAACTGACGAAATGTATCCTCAGGTGATAATGGTAGAGTTTGCTCAAAGCCGTGCTTCTCTTGTTGATTCTTTCCAAGTGGGAGCATACGTCAAAGTATCTATCAATCTTCGTGGACGTGAGTGGACAGACCCTAAAACAGGTGAAGTACGTTATTTCACATCTGTTAGCGGGTGGAGAATAGAAGCATCTGCACCAGGAGCAGCACAAGGTGCACCAGCCTCAGCTTCCGCCCCAGCAGCCAATCCTTTCAATGGACAGAGCGCACCAGCGCAACCAGCCCCAGCAGCATCTCCAACTGGAGCCCCATCTGATGATGACCTTCCTTTCTGAGGAAAAAACAAAATACAATATCTGCTCGGAAAGGTTCTTTTCGGGCAGTTTTTTTAAATACCAACAAAATGGAAAACGCAAAAGGAAAAGTACTGCTCATACCTACATTCTTAGGTGAAACACCGTATCAAGATGTCATGCCTGAACGTGTGCGCACCGAAATAACTCGGCTTACTTTTTTTGCTGTGGAAAACGAAAAAACAGCACGCCGATACATCAAAAAAGTAAACCCCAATGCGGTGATAGACCAGCTTACTTTTTTTCCGATAGGTAAACACAGTAGTGAAGATGACATTCTTCACTGTATAAAACCATGTATGAACGGGCAGGACGTAGGTGTTATTTCCGAAGCAGGTGTGCCAGCAGTTGCAGACCCTGGAGCGGCAGTGGTGGCATTGGCTCATGCCAATGGTGTACGTGTGGTTCCTCTTTGTGGCCCTTCATCTATTCTTATGGGGCTAATGGCGTCCGGTTTGTCAGGACAAAATTTTGCTTTCAACGGTTATTTGCCAATAGGAAAACCTGAACGCAGAGCTCGCCTGAGAGAACTGGAAGCAATAGCATCGCGTGGTGCGGCTGCTCAGATATGCATAGAAACACCTTTTCGCAATCTTCAGATGTTTTCAGACGTGACAGATGCTCTTTCTCCACGGACTATGCTTTGTATAGCGTGTGATATTACTACCGCAGATGAATATATCCGTACCAAGAGTATAGCCGAGTGGAAAAAAGCGGGCGTCCCAGATATAAACAAACGTCCTTGTATTTTTATTATTCAGTAATATGGAACGCAAACTTTTGCCAGTGGGAGAGGTGCTGAAAAAAATGCAACATTTCTGCGCTTATCAAGACCGCTGTCATAAGGAGGTGCGTGAAAAGTTATCTTCTTATGATTTGATGGAGGACGAAAGAGAATGGG
>JAQUTH010000092.1 GCA_028709885.1 Flavobacteriales bacterium | reverse complement strand
TAAGTTAAAACTTCAAGAGGATGAAGAAAGCTACAGAAATGTTACCGAATTTGTATCATACTGAATATCAACGTATTGTACACCTTGATTTTTCGGCTCAAATTCCATTCCTACATTATTTAACTCGCTAAAATTCATATATCTGCGGTTTGCTGCATCGGAAAATACATAACGACAGCCTTTTTTACCCATTCATTTACCTGCCACTCTCCATTTCCAGTAGGCTCTGCCACGCGGAGTTTTCCTTTGTCCAGTGCATCTATCACTGCGTCTATCGCTTTTTTTACCTCGGGAGAAGATAAAAGAGAACGCTCATCCCATGCGCGTTCTATCGTTTTTTTCAATTCTTTCATGTTCTTAGGTTTAGTATCCCAAATGTACGTTTTCCACGTCTTTTCCCCATATTTCTTCGGCAGAATGTGGGCGTTCATCTTCTCTTAAAATATACCCTTTTAGAAATTTAGCTTCGTCTCTTACTTCTTCCAACGGCAATATTTCACCTGTTGGCGATTTGAAAAAGCGGATGCGCTCTACTTTTGAATTTCTCATCATCACCATCATACGGGAGGCAACGCTTTTATTCACTCCCACCAATATGTTTTTATCATCGTAGGAATAATAAAGTGTCTGGGCATTTCCAACTATATGCACACGGCGAAGGTCATCGTTTATGACTTTGCCTTTTATTATAGTGCCACATAACTGGTTATATTGCAGTGGGTTATTTTTGTCTTGATTGACGATAAAGGCATTTTGATGTATCAGAACAGAATCGGTAACCTCTTTTATCATATCTCTTTTTACGATGATAGTATCGCCAGTTATTTGGTTTTCTTGTGAAAAGACAGCAGGAGAGCCGTACATATACATTTCTCCCGATTTTTGGTTATACGTTATAGAATCTGTTACTCCGGCAAGGTCTGTCTTAAAGTATCTCACATTGCCATAAGCGCGCATTTCACGTACTGAGTCTTTTTCTTTTTTCTCTGAAATGGTTACTGTGGTATCTTTTTGAGTGGTATCTACCAAAGATTGTTGTTTTGTCAATGTGCTGTCCACCAACATAGATATTAGCACATCGTCATTGGAAAGTTCTTTTTTCTCTTTCAAAGGCACTATCTCAATGGTATTGCATCTAAGGTAAAGGGTGTCTTTTCCAAACATAGCCACACGAGGGTTCTCTGGTATCACAGCAGAATCCAAAGGCTCGTAATATTCTGCCACATCGCCTACCACCAATATTTTACGGGCGGTATCCTGTATTTCCACATTTTCATCGGCGCGGGCATAGCCTGAAAAACGGTCGTAATGGATTTTATCCCCTTTTAGACGACGATTATCATAGAATATTTGGTTGTTTTTTGAGAAATCGGAAATCTCGGTCTTCGTATTGTACACTCCATTTTCAGTGTAAATGCGGTTTTCCTTACTCAGAATGTTGGTAGGACCATCCACGGTAATGACCTTTGAAACTGTATTGTAATGAAGAGTATCACCATACATCTGGTAGTCTGGACTCTTGGCATCAACTGCTACAAAAAAATCTGCTATGTTCTCTGGTACTGTGTATATGCCGATAAGACTTTTTAGAATGTTTTTATCATCTGTTATGGTAGCATTGTGGTAATAATAAGCTGTTTGTCCTATACGGTCATAGTCAAGAGTATCGGTGGTAAGCGTGGTACTTTTATGATGCAGAACGACATTGCCATAGGCTTTGATGAGTTCTTCATCGCCTATATAATCCATATTGGTACAGTCAAGAGTAAGGGTATCGCCTTCATTGACATGAACAGAACCCTCGGCATAGAACTTGTTTTCGTTGCGGTTATAACGCGCTTTATCGCAGGTCATAAGGGTATTTCCATGATAAAAACGAACATTACCCGTGAGAATTTGCTCACCTGGACTGACATTTTCATCATTGCTTATAAGGTCTGCATTGTCTATCTTGATGCGTGCAGGACGGCGAGAAGTACTGTCTTGGGCATACGCAGATGATACCGTCCCCACCAAGAGCAGCAAAAATATTATATGTAAAAATCTATTCTTTTTCATAATGATGTCTTGTACAAGATGTACCAAAAGGCAAAGATATTGAAAAAACAGAAAAGCACCCACTGTAAAATAGCTGTAAAAACAAAAATATTCATAAATTTGAGCTAATTTTGCATTGAAAAACATAAAACATGGATACAGATACCATACCAGCAGTTTATACCCAGACCTTTTCCGTGGAATGGGACAACACCGCAGCCACCGGCAGACTATCATTACCAGGACTACTTAACTTCATACAACTAACAGCTGGAGACCATGCCAACGTATGCCGTTTTGGATATTACGAGATGACAAAAGCCCATCAAGCATGGGTACTCACACGACTTAAAGTACAATTTTCCGACTTACCTAAATGGACTGAAAAAGTAGAAGTAAGCACATGGATAGAAACATTTAACGGCACTATCTCGGTGCGCAATATGCTCATCACCCACCAAGGTAACGTCATAGCCAAAGTAAGTACCGTGTGGGTGTGCATCAACTACCAAAAACGCGCCCCAGAGTGCATAGCCATACCCTACCCCAAGGACATTATCCTCCCAGACAGAAAACTGGACATAACCACCGCCAGCAGAATAAAAATACCATCAGAGTTATCCACTCTTAGAGAATACCATGTATCATACAGCGACATAGATGCCATGGGGCACGTCAATAACATCAAATACACCCAGTGGATACTTGACTCCCTACCATATGAAAAAGCATTATCTATAAAACAAGGCACCATAGAAGTCAATTTTTTATCGGAGCTACACATCGGCGATACCGTCCTTATAGAATATTCACCCGATAACTCACAGGACACATCTGGTACTTTTGTCATCCGCAGAAAAGGCGATGAAAAACCAGCTTTTTTATCTCATTTCACAGCTGAATAAAAAACGTTTTCCAGAAAGAAAAAATAGTGTAAATTTGTACTCTGGTATGGTGATATACCGTCATAAGGATACAAGTTATATAATATAATACCAGATGTTAATAATAGGCATAGCAGGAGGAACAGGAAGTGGCAAAACCACCGTTGTCAAACGTATAATAGACTCACTGCAAAGTGGTGAAGTAGCCGTTCTTAGTCAAGATTCGTACTACAAAGACCGCTCCGACATACCACTTGAAGAGCGCAAACAACTAAACTTTGACCACCCAGACTCCATAGAGTTTGACCTATTGGTTCATCAGCTCCAAGAGCTAAAAAAAGGACACTCCATAGAACAACCCACCTATTCATACATCACCTGTACCCGCCAAAAAGAAACAGTCCACGTAGAACCACATAGCGTAGTTATAGTAGAAGGCATATTAGTACTACAAAACCCAGCCCTACGCAAAATGATGGACATAAAAATATTTGTAGAAGCAGACGATGATGACCGCCTCTCACGCGTTATACGCCGAGATGTGGTAGAACGTGGACGCACAGCCATAGACGTTATAGACCGCTATGCCCGCACCCTAAAACCAATGCACAGACAGTTCATAGAACCATCTAAAAAACATGCCGACATAATAGTACCTAACTATGACTCGGTAGATGTAGCCATAAACATCATGCTCACAGTCATAGAGAAAAAACTGAGCAATGAATGTTCGGCACGTTTTTAACCACATTACCATGAAAGAAAAAATATCCTCATTCATAACATCGCACCCAGCCATAGGCAAATCATACACCTACATGATGAGCCACAAAATGCTCATCATCATAGTGGCAGCCCTGCTGTGGATAGTATTTTTTGACAAAAACTCAGTCATCCTACACATGGAAAGGGAAAAGAACATATCCGCACTACAAGACTCCATAAAGTACTACCGAGAAGAAATAACACGTCAAAAACGACATTTAGATGAACTACAAAGCGACCCTCGCCAAATGGAAAAATTTGTCCGTGAACGCTACAACATGAAAAAAGACGACGAAGACATTTACATCATAAAAAGACAATAATTGCCCAGAAACCAAAAAAGGCGCACCAAAGGTGCGCCTTTTTTGTTGCCGATAAACGACTACATCATCGGCTTATCTTTTATATACTGACCATAAGCCCTTTGCCCCCAGAAAGAATAACCAACACCAGCGGCAGCCGTACCAGTGAGAATACTATCTATAAATCCGTTTTTCTCCACCAGAACAGTGTGCCAAATAAGACCCTCTGGATTTTTAATCAGTTTGAACTGCACCTGCCCGTTGTTATGAGCAAAAAGCAACATATCAGACGTATCGTTCTTGACAAAGGAAACAGACGAAGACAAATCCTGCTGCATCTTCTTACTGCGCCACCATGTACCACCATGAGGGCTTACAAGAGGTTTACCATTGAAAACAACGGTGCTATCTTGGTAAGAAGTAACGTTGAGAAAATGCTCCTTGGAGGTCTTTATCCACGAAGAAAGTTTTTCCTTATGTTCTTGCTCATCATATCCGTAAGTACTATCCAAAAAAACTATGCGCTCTATGGCCGGAGAAATCTTCTTCACGCGTTTTATGTATTCAAAAATGAAATAACCACCACCCGAATGACTACTAAGAATGACAGTAGGCTTGTACTGTTTGTACATAGCCACCATATCGGCAATGATATTAGGTAAAATAGTAGCAGAATCAGCCGAATGAACACTGCGCCACGTACCCCATGACTTTTGGGAAGCCATAGCATAAACCACTATGTAGTTGTATTCAGGAGTGGTGTTCATACGCAAAAAACGCGTCTGAGCAGCTATATGTTGTATATCGTAATGCCAGTCATCATCTTTGTCCATTTTTTTACCAGCAGTCCATTCTATGGTGTTGCCATTGGGAAGAGCATAGATAATTATCTTAGTTTTTTTAGTTTTGTCTAAAACAGAAGGCTCATTTACAGTGAGAAAAACGTCTGCGTATTTGTTATTGATAGTAAAAACCTTTTCAGTTGTTGCGTTAGCAGAAGGCGTGTCCTGAGGTAAATAATCCTTTGTTGAGCAAGCAATGACGCACATTGCAGGCATGAAAAAAAGAGTTACAAGTAGAGATAATCGTTTCATATTTTATGTATTAAGTGTAAAAACCATTTTTACAAAAGTATAAAAAAAACGTCATTTTCCACATAAAATATAACTGTTATAAAAAACAAAAGCGTTTGCACAGTTGGAGGGCGAATGGTAAATTGTAATACTCACGCACCTAAAACCTTATCTGTCAAAGTGAAACACAACGCTTTTTTCAGCATATCACGACACACTCTTTCGCTTTTAATCATAGCGTTTTTAACTTTTTGTAACGCTCCAACTGCCTCAGGACAGTTTTATTACGGCACCACACAAAACTATGGCAAAGAACGTCCCGTGTACAACCGTTTTGAGTGGAACTATATGCGTTTTCCCTCATACGATGTCTTTTACTACAAAAACGGAGTGAACAATGCCCGTTTTGTAGCGTCCATACTACCAGAAGAAACCAAAAAACTGGACGAATATTTCGGAGGGACCATAGAAGTGCGCTTTCAAGTGATATGCTTCAATAGCCTCACAGACCTCAAACAAAGCAACATTTTAGGTAGTGCTGAGGAAAAATACGACCTCTCTGGCATAACACAAGCCATAGGTTACAAGATATTCATCTATGGCACTGGCACACATGAGGATTTACGACGTCAAGTACGCTCCGCTCTTATGGAAGTGTACCTTAATTTTATGGTAGGCGGTGGTATCAAAAAAAGCGAAACGATACGCGACATAGGTCTTGCAGACTGGTTCACACTGGGACTGACGGCGTATTATGGTACGCCTGACATCACTCCCGAAATGCTGGAAATGATAAAAGATAAAAGAAGTAGCGGACGTTTTAAGAACATGAAAATGTACAACAATGCCGATGCTACCACACTTGGTTATTCTATTTGGTACTACCTACACAACCGTTACGGAGCGCCCACCGCTGCCAGAATAGTAACGCGGAGCATCATGGATGAAAGCGAACGGGACGGCATAAAAAACACGCTCGGGATACCGCTGAAACAAGTAAACAGAGACTGGGCGCAGTATTTCAGTCAGATATTTTCCGATTCTGCTTTCGTTTATACTGGAAAAAGGAAAAAGATGCCGTCCATACCTTCTGATAGTCTTTTGGCTAAAACCAAATATCAGCAGAGGATAGACCATTTTACGGTGGATAAAACGGGGCAATTGATGGCATACGTCGTTGGTGAGGATGGTATGTATTCTGTCTTTGTAAAGGATTTGGCATCTGGTAAAAAGAAAAAAATAATAAGCGGAGGATACAGAATACCTCAAAACAGAGATGCTTCTGTGCCACTTTTGGCTTTTACTGGCAAAAAAAACCAGATAGCTGTGGTTAGTGAGGAAAAAGGAGATATTTTTCTGAGAATACATGACATTAAAAGCCATAAGAAAGTAGAATATCGCCTATCGCAGATAGACAAAGTAATAAGTCTTGATTTTGCCCCTGACGGCACTACCTGCGTTTTTTCAGCTATTAAAAACGGATATTCAGACCTTTATCTGTACAGCACCAAAAGCGGGGCTTTGCGCCAACTAACAAATGATAGTTTTGACGACATTTCGCCTCGTTTTTATCCTGATGGGCAGAGTATTCTTTTTTCCTCTACTCGGGTGGATGATACACTTAGGAACACACCTCGTCATAGTGTGGCATCTGCTCACTCAGACCTTTTTGTCTATAAAATGAACAAAGGAAACATTCCTCTTAGCCGTCTTTCTACCACCAGCGGAGTAAATGAGAGCTATGGTATTCCCATAGATGCCTCCACTGCCCTCTATACCGATGATGCTTCCACAGAGTTAAAGCTGCGGGTTGTAAAAACAGATAGTACTGTAAGTCATGTAGATACCACCGTGCATTACCGTCAGGTGATAACACATTTCACCCCTACACAGCCAAAGAAAAACATTCTTTCTCATGATGTAACATCTTATATGACGTATTACAAAAATAGATATGCTCTTTTGCCTATGGACACCACTGGTCTGACAAAGAACGTTTTTTCTCCAAAAGACAAAAAGACCGAAGTGTACAAAAGCCGCCTTAGAACACCTTTTCCAGTGGACATTTACAATTACAAGTTTGAGAATCAAATAAGCAACCGCTATTCCACTTCTGGTATTGCTCTTACTGGTAATCCTTATTCAGAAGATAGCATGGCGGTGGGTGATACTTCTGTCATGGTGAAAAATATAGATGCGTCATATTATGAAAAATTCAAACGTATGTACCGCAGAACATATTTTCCAATAGATGTAAATGCTACTATTACAGATGATTATAAAAACCTTGACTATGAACCTTTCACTGGTGGGCCTGTATCTCCTCCTTCTGGTTTTGGAGGTGGAGTCTCTATGGTCATTAGCGACAAAATGCAGGATTATTCCTTTATAATAGGTCTTGGCACAGATTTCAGTCCTCTGTGGGGACATTCGCTTTTTGCCAACGGCGAGTTTGTCTTAGGTTTTAGAAATGACCATTGCTGTCCCATTAAAATCTGAAATAGTTCTTTGAAGTGTTTGAAATTTAGTTAGTTACAGCGTTTTTTCGAG
>JAQUTH010000091.1 GCA_028709885.1 Flavobacteriales bacterium | reverse complement strand
AATAGCCCGCGTGAGAGTTCATTACACAGACCTCCATAAAACACTAAGAGAATGTCCACTACCTATCTACGGCACATTTTTACACGGAGAAAACATCTACTGCGCACCTCTTAGCACCTCATCAGTTATAGTTATAGGCAACGAAGCTAACGGCATTTCCGCAGAAATAGAAGCCCTTGTAACAAAAAAGATAACCATACCACAGTTTGGGACAGAACAAAAAGCAGAAAGTCTCAACGCCGCCATGGCAACAGCCGCCACTCTGGCTATCATACGTGGAAAATAAAAAAAAGGCTCACCATTACTGATGAGCCCTTTTCCAAAGTCTATAACGATATGTTATGACATAACATTGACGTCTGATACGTTGCGCACTTGGTCAAGTATCTCATTTAGTTCTTTTGCTTTTTCGGCAGAACCCATCATATTATTGATAAATTTATTTATCTCAGGCTCTATGCGATACAGCAGTTCAAGACCTTGCTCAGTGATGCAAATATCCACCTTTCTACGGTTGTCAGGGCATAGTTCACGTGTTACCAGTCCTTTTAGTAACAGTTTATCTACCAGACGAGTAGCGTTAGACATCTTGTCTATCATACGTGAAGAAACAGCAGATAGAGTGCATGGTCCAGGATGTGCATCGCGAAGTATACGAAGCACGTTGTACTGCTGTTCAGACAGTCCAAAAGGTTTTAAAAGATGAGCAAATCCAGTAGAGAAATGACCTGTGGTGTAAATAAGGTTTACATACGCAGCCTCAGCAGGAGATTTGTCTGCCTGAGAAATAAAAACTTTTTTGTTTTCCATTTTGAATTAGTTTTAATTGGTTGGTTGTTAAACAAATATAATTAAATTTTTATTCAACATCAAACATTAACACTATTTTTATAAAAAAATTTTTTATAGCCCTTTTTAGTCATCTCGTTTGATATTAATATTTTTTTATCCGCTACAAAACAGCTATTTTTACACCACGTATGGACCATATTCTACATTCTAAAATATACACCCCAAAAACACCAAGCTGTGTTTCGCCACTGCTTATACTTCACGGACTTTTGGGTACATCAGATAACTGGGTGTCTGTATCACGGTTATGTGCCGAAAAAAACATTCCCGTACACGCCATAGACCTGCCATGCCACGGACGCAGTCCACACATAAAAGAGCCTTCTATCTCCAACATTTGCAACAGCGTAGAAGAATACATCCAGCACCATAATCTACGCAGAATAAACATCTTAGGACATTCATTAGGCGGAAAAATAGCTATGAACCTCGCCTGCAATTCAGCAAATATGGTAGAAAAGCTAATAGTGGTAGATATAGCACCCAAGGCATACTCTATGTTAAGCCATGAGGAGCTTTTGAAAAACATAATACACACTGAAAAACAAGGTTTTACTTCACGAGAAGATGCAAAAGAAAAACTTTTATCCAGTATAAAAGATGTGAAAACTACGCTTTTTCTACTTAAAAGCCTGTACCAAAAAGAAGACAACACATACGGTTTTCGTTTTGATGCTACCGCTCTTTTGAAAAACTTACATTCTTACAGTTCCGCGATAGACCAAAATGCTGTCTTTGATGGAGATACACTATTTATAAAAGGTGAAAAGTCCGACTACATAACAGACAACGACACTCAGGCGATAGAAACACACTTTCCTCATTCACACATTAGCGTTATGAAAAATGCTGGACATTGGGTACACGTAGATGCAAACGAGGATTTTTCACGTGCTATATTGAAGTTTCTTTTAGGATGATTCCTGCTTTTTCCAATGCTTTGACTGCATTTTGAAGCCTTTTTTCACCCGTTCCGCGTATCATATGATACATAACACCACTCTGTTTTACCGCTTTTTCAAAAAGAGAAAAAACGGCTTCTCTATCTTTTTGACTATTCATACATCGTGCAGGGTCTTTTTCCCACGCAATATCGGGCGCACAGAGTAGATACATATCGTATTTTCTACATTTTAGCACCTCTGCAAGCTCCTGAGGTACCACGCCGTAATACCACTGACTGTACACTGCCGAGCCTAACGGATTACTGTCCAAAAAAGCTATATTTCCCGTCAAGGCATCTTCTAATGCCATTTGCCCCATAACTATCGGCATAACATCATTTACGGTAAGAGTATCTCCTCCACCATGTTCTATGGCATATTGGCGACTGTATTCACCCACCAACGCCCCACCGAACATTTCGGATAGAGACTCTGCCAATGTTGATTTGGCTGTACTCTCAGGTCCTATCAGAACTATTTTTTTCATGCCTTGTGTTGAGTTTTCTGTTCATTGTACATCTTTACCCATGCAAAATGAGCAAAAACAGCCAGCACCAAGAACACTAAGTATTGCAACGCTGTAACTCCATAACCCTTGTAAATATACAACCCTACCGAAATAACATCGCACGCTATCCACATAGCCCAGTTTTCCACCTTTTTACGCGCCATAAGATACATAGCAGCAAAAGCCAGTGCAGTGGTTATAGCATCCAACATAGGCACTGTACTGTCTGTATAACGGCTCAGGATAAAGTAAAAAATAGCGAAATTTATCACCGTAAACACCAACGTAAAACTCCAACCTTTGTGAGAAAGTCTGGTAATACTCAGAGAATCTTCATCATCTCCCTTGCGCACATTAGCCCATACCCACCAGCCATACACGCTCATAACGGTGTAGTAAACGTTGATGACAGCATCGCCATACACGCCCCATGACACCAGCAGAAAAACATACGTTGCTGTGCTGATAATACCTGTTGGATACACCCATATATTGTTTTTCTTTGCAAACCAAACGCTCAGTATGCCAAATACTGCTGCCAATGCTTCCAGAACTATTGATGTGAGGGTATAACTCTGGTACGGAGCTAAAAACCATGAATATAAAACGTCTCCCATTTTTGATTATTTGTAGCTATCCGAAGGGTATTTTACACCACACTCATTGCGTGCGGCATCCATTATCTCCATAACGATTATGCTGTTTTCAAAAGTATTTATTTTGTTTTCCACTGCACCATTTTCTATCATGGTGATAAAAGCCGAAACTTCACTAACCATATCGTGCTGTGGATGTGGACGTGAAATATCCTCTACACGTCCGTCTTTGTATTCTATGCGAGCAGTGTCTATCGTGTTTATTCTGTCTATGATGATGCGTCCTTTTTCGCCCTGTATCTCACTGGGTAGCGAAGAATCCGCTATCTTGGAATGAAGCACAACGCCGTCCATATCATCGTAATGACACACTAAGGTACCTTGCCCGTCCACACCTGTGTGAAGTAACTGTGCCGATACGGTAACGCTTTTCGGTTTGCCAAAAAGTGCAACCATAGGATACAATCCATACACACCTATATCCATAAGAGAGCCATTGGATAGTTCAGGGCGAAAAGCATTCAGTATGATTCCTTGTTTGAAACGGTCATAACGCGATGAATACTGGCAATAAGAAGCAAAATAGCGTCTCACTTGCCCTATCTGAGGCAAATGTTCTTTCACTGAGGCAAATGTGGCTGAATGGGTAGTCTTCATAGCCTCCATAAGAGAAAGTCCTTTTTCCTGTGCCAAAAGAGTCATTTTCCTTACCTGAGTAGCGTTAGAAGCAAATGCTTTTTCACACAGAACGTGTTTGCCGTGGGATAGAAAAAACACAGTATGCTCATAGTGCAAGGCGTTAGGCGAAGCTACATAAACGGCATCCACCGATGTATCCTGCGCTACATCATCCAGCGAAGTATAAACTTTTCCAACACCGTGTTTTGTGGCAAATTCCCGTCCTGTGGCTTCGTTTCTGGAAAAAATGCCTGCACACTCAAAACGATGGTCGCACATCGCGCCTTGAAGAAACCAATCTGTTATAAATGATGTTCCTACGGTAACAAAACGGACTTTTTTCATATTTACAATGCCAAATGGTATATTTCGTAAATGTCTTTTTTGGTAAGAGGGACAAATTGTCCCAAAGTAAAGGTATCACCACCTGTGGCGCGGTCTGCCATTTGTTCAAAACGGGCGTATGATATACCTGCGTCAGAGAATGTAGATGGCATACCTACGCTCTTGATAAACTCTTCTAAGCGATGTATTCCCTCCAATGCTGTTTTTTCTGGATTATTAAAATCTTGGTCTACACCCCATACTCTTACTGCATACTGGACAAAACGCTGTACATCATGTTTGTACACGTATTTCATCCACGCTGGAAAAATGATGCAAAGAGCAGCTCCATGTGTCAGGTCATACAGCGCAGACGGTTGGTGAGCTATACGGTGCGATGCCCAGTCACCTAAACGTCCTGTTGAGAGCAAGTCATTATGAGCTATGGTAGAAGCCCACATCATCTCAGCTCTGGCAGAATAATCATCTGGATGTTCCAGCACCATAGGTAGCGCACGGATAATGGTTTTCATGGTAGCCTCGCACATACGGTCTGTGAAATCAACGTTTTTTTCATTGGTAAAATAACGTTCCATAACGTGTGCCATTATATCTACTCCTCCGGCTGCTGTGTGGTACGCTGGTATGCTGTATGTGAGCGTTGGGTCCATAACGGCTAACACTGGACGTATTATATCGTAGTTGATACCGCGTTTGTCCGGGTCTGTGCCTTCGTCATTGGTAATGACACTGGAATTGGACGCCTCACTACCTGCTGCTGGTATAGTCAGAACAACAGCCACAGGCATTACTTTCTCTGGTATTTTTTTACCACAGTAAAAATCCCATACATCGCCTTGGTACACAGAACCTATGGAAATAGCTTTGCTACTGTCTATAACACTACCTCCTCCTACTGCCAATATGGTGTCTATACCATTCTGATGCACCATTTCTATACCTTTTCTCACCAAAGAAAGACGAGGGTTAGGGTGTACACCTCCCAACTCCACATACTGGATACATTGGTCATCAAGAGCTTTTTTCACTCTGCCGATAAGACCACTCTTGACCGCACTACCCATTCCGTAATGAAGAAGTACTTTTTTTGCCTTACAGGCTAATAGTTTTCCTATGTTTTCGCTCTCACCTGCACCGAAAACCACGCGTGTAGGCATACAGTATGTAAAATTTTTCATCTTTTTATCTGATTAATTACTATTCTTCGTATTTTGAAAAAACATCTGGGTATGCAGACCAACCACCAACGGCTATAACATCGCGGATAAGAACGTACAGAGCATCGTCAAAGCCTGAAATATAGCTTCTGGAATTGCACAACACAGCACAATGCGTAGTTGCGTTGCTGTTTCTCACCCACATGGTAGCTGTACCTGCAAGGTTACCGCTGTGGTATGCCGACTGAGGAAAAAAACTATGATTTACTCTCCACCCAAGAGCGTAGTTGTACTTAGCTGCTGCTGGTGTCTCCATTATCTTTATTATGTTTTGTGGCAGAATATCAGCCATTCCGTCCTTCCCGTCCAAGGCACACGCCATGCGCATAAGAGCTGGTGTAGATGCTATCAGACCTCCACAAGAGTCCAAACGTTTCATATTATTGCCGTAACCGTTAGTACCACTCTGACTGTAATACACTGTTTCTTTCGAATAGCGGTTAGCCTTTCCAGTAGAACCCACACGGATAGCTGTTTTCACTCCTGCTGGGGATAGCACAGCTTCTTTTAAAAATTCTTCATATGTTTTTCCGCTTACCGCCTCTACCACACGTCCCAAAACGCAAAAACCAAAATTGGAATAACTATGAACCTCTCCTACTGAATATCTGGTGTTGAAGTTTTGCACCACATATTTTATAGTTTCATCACTACTTAGGTTTTTGGTTATGTCATTATCAAACATAGGGTCAAATGTTTGGTTGATACCACTGGTGTGTTCCAAAAGGCTTTGGATGGTTATAGCTTCAAAATCTACATTGTGTTCTGGATATTTATCATACAGCACTCCGCCTTTGGCAAAAGGTCTATCGTCAAGTTTTAGTTTTCCATCCTTCAACAACTCCATGATACACAGCGAAGTAAAAGGTTTTGAACATGAAGCCAAACGAAGCATATAATCCGCTGTGAGACGTTCATGAGTATCTGTATTGGCATACCCAAAACCTTCGGCATATACCAGTTTTTCGTTATACGCCACCGATACTGAAATACCCGGTATGGTGTATTTTTTCATAAAGTCATACACTTTATTATCCAGTTCAGTGATACCGTTTTTTGCCAAAATGTAATAACGTGCAGCTGTCTTGTTTTCTGCCGTTACGGTTACCTCCACAGCATCGGTGTAATCCTGTGCAGTGGTATTATTAGCAAATCCTACACCTTTTACAGAAGCTGTGGCTTTGGCAGAGATGGAATATGTGGCTTTGAGGTCTTTCAGAGAAACGCCCATAGGCACTGTTACATAAAAAGTGTTTCCTATTTGTACAGAAGGACAGTCTTTTTTCAGGGAAGTATTGTTGGCTGAAAAAAAAGCAAAATAAGTGAGTGATTTTGCGGCAGATGCCACATTTGAAGGTTTATCTCCTCCATCGGGCGATATATCTGGGTTTTTGCTACATGAAAAAAGGGTAACCAGCGTCAAAAAAGTCAGTAATCCTGCTTTTTTCATCATACAGATTGTGTGTTTCATTAGTGTGTAGTGTAGTGTTGTGTTTAATTGAATGTTTATGGCAAATGTATGTAATTTATCTTTTTCCTTGCTATATATTTTGCTACTTTTGTGTACTACCTGACAAAGGACGCAAATATGATAAAAGCAGTAAACATACACAAAAGTTTCGGTTCGTTGGAAGTTTTACGAGGGGTTAGCTTAGAGGTAGCTCCACGGGAAATAGTATCCATAGTAGGACCTTCGGGAGCAGGCAAAACCACTCTTTTACAGATATTAGGAACTCTGGACACGCCAACACCTGTAAAGGGTATGGACTCTTACGTGCAGATAAATTCAGTCCGAACAGACGGCATGAAAGACAAAACACTTTCAGCATTTAGGAACAAAAACATAGGCTTTATATTTCAGTTTCACCGTCTCTTGCCTGAATTTTCAGCTATTGAAAATGTATGTCTGCCTGCTATGATAAGTGGAAAAAGCCTAACGGAAGCAAAAAAGGAAGCCTCCGAGATTTTGGATTTTTTATCACTATCGCACCGCTACACCCACTACCCCAATGAGCTATCGGGAGGAGAGCAACAACGCGTATCGGTAGCACGGGCTTTGATATGCCACCCAGAAGTCATTTTTGCAGATGAGCCCTCTGGAAATCTTGATTCTCATAACGCTGATGAGCTGCACCGTTTGTTCTTATCACTAAGAGACACCTTCGGGCAGACATTTGTCATAGTAACCCACAACCATTCTCTTGCCGATATGGCAGACCGCCGTATGGAAATGCGGGACGGAATGATAGAAAATATAGTAAACCTAAAATAATGAATACCAACACAGTAGATACCTTCCAAGAATTAGCCGAACTATTGGAATGCCACTATAACAGAATAAACACTCCATCTTTTATAGGAGCAGACCCAGTGCGTTTTGCCCGCCGATACTCCACTCTTCAAGACATAGAAATATCGGCATTGCTGTGCGCCACCATAGCGTGGGGACGACGTGCCATGATACTTTCTTCCTGCCAAAGAATGTTGGACACTATGGGCACATCGCCGTATGAC
>JAQUTH010000090.1:5916-7670 GCA_028709885.1 Flavobacteriales bacterium | reverse complement strand
CACTTCCTCTATCATAACTTAATTTGACTGCTCGTTCCTTGAACGACTTGTCGTAAACTTTCCGTTTTGTCATACTCTTTTTTTATTTTCCGGCTTTTCTTATGTGCGGACAAAGTTAACTATTCCATCATAGTTCTCAGGGCGCAAAAGATGTGCTATACGTTTTTGTTTCTCCTGCTCAGACTCTTGGTGCAGAGTATCTACTGTTGCCTGCCTGATACGTTCAGACATAGCGTGGTGGTACTGGCGCAGTTTTTCTATTTCTTTATCACTCAATGCCATTTTTCATCACCTCTTTATATAGTTTATCCTCCATGATGTCAAGTTCTTCATTTACTTGTTTTACAAAGTTCAAAACGCTCTCTTTCTTGTTTTTGGGTGCAGTCTCCACTTTTTTGAGAAGTTGTGCGCGCAGTATTTTAGCCACCTCGTAACAGTATGATAACAACCGACGTGGGTCGCTACATAATTCAAATGCACGGGCGTATTTGACAGCCATATCGGCACTCACCTTTGGCTTATCTCCTTTTAGCACACTGTCCCAACTGTCCAAAACAGCGCGTTTTATCTCTGTGGGTGTCAGCTGGTACAGTTTTCTGGTATCCTCCCAGTTTTCCACCTGCGCCCAGCGGAAGACAGTAGATGATTTCAACCCTAAATATGTAGCCACAGTGTCCAAATCAACCCCGCGGAGATACATATCCTTGCCTTGTGCTTTTTTCTGCTGAGTGTCGCTTTTGGATAGTCTTGCCATAATGATAATATTTATTCTTTATCAAAAGTAACGAACAGTCCACCCTGAGCCAAATTACATTTTTAACATAGCGAGAATATGTGTCATAATAACTACAAAAAATGTTATGTGAGAAAGGCTTTTTGTACAGCATAAGTAAATCATTTATTATTGCACTTGAAAAATTGTTTTATCAAAAAGACAAATGAAAGAGATAGAATTCAAAATAACAGACCAAAGTCTAAATAGCCACGGGTTCAGAATACTGACTCAGGGTATAGACATGAGTGTCTTTGCCAAAAACCCAGTGGCGCTGTACGCACACGATGAATACAGTGTACCGATAGGTAAATGGAAGAACTGGCGCATAGACACATTAGACCCATTGATACCGATGTACGCCACATTGGAGTTTGACCAAGACGACCCAAAAGCTATGAGCCTGTATGACAAATGCGAAAAAGGGTATCTGCGCGCTGTGTCCATCTCCGTGCGTACAACAGGAACATCTAGCACAGATGTAGTGGTAGGTCAGAAATATGAAACTGTAACATCCTGCAAAATGCGCGAGGTTAGCCTTGTAACAATACCGTCAAATGCCAATGCTGTCCGCCTATGCGATGAAGCTGGTGGCGTTGTGTCTCTTTCGGCAAATGACAAACAAAACATTTTAAAACCTTTATATATGGATGAGATGATAGAACTATTGCGTTCGGAGGGTGGGATAAACCTATCGGATGTATCAAACGTGTCCGATGCGGTAACTACTGTACGCAGTCTTTTATCGGAAAAAGATACAGAAATAAAACGTCTGAGCGATGCCCTTTCTTTGGCACAAAAAGACAAGATAAAAAATCTTTTAGACCGCCATATAGACCGTGGCGTTATAACTGAGGGCGAGAGAAATTTTTACACCAATGCAGCTTTGCAGGATTATGAAGGCACAGAAAAACAACTCGCCTCACTGCGCCCACGTGCAGACTTCGGCAAATTCATAGCAGGTAGCATGTCAAACAGCGAT
>JAQUTH010000090.1:0-5906 GCA_028709885.1 Flavobacteriales bacterium | reverse complement strand
GGCATAGTACACATAAAATCGGCCGACCCTGAGCTTTATGCGGCTCTTCGCGCTGATTATGTAAAAAGAGAAAAAGGAATACCTATTTACTACAAGATAGAAATGGGAATTTTGAAAGAAGTATGGCTTGCCGAGGTGCTTTCCTCTACTGAAAAAAGAGCATCTTTTATACACTTGGGAAGTGATTACAGCGCCTTTGTGGATGAGGCAGGAGTATTGCATATACCAGAAGACGCAGACACTGAACTAAACGTACACAAAAATAAAACAGATGATATAGGCGCTGTAAAAGGAGAGTTTACAGACAATGCCATACCATTGGATGTGTACGACACCGAAAACTTCAAGATACGTTTAGCGGACATTGAGGCTATGCCTGTGGAGCAGATACGTTACTTTACAGACAAAGCAGCACTTAAACTATCTATAAAAGAAGAAAAAGACGCTGCTTATGAATTTGCCCCAGACGGCACTTCGGGAGCAAAGACTATCATCATGAAGTGTACAGGTACTCCGCGAGGGTCAAACACACATCACTCATTGACAGTACAAGACATATACAATTATGCCGAGGCGTGCGATAGAGCCAATTTTCCTACCGAGGGACGTGTGCTGGTACTCAACAGCCTGCAATGGTGGGACGTTGCAAATAGCGACATCATCAACAAACAGATAATCCAAAACCAACAGCTGGGTAAAATAAACCCTGACATAGCCGAAGTAGCTGGTTTTACCATTTACAAATACGATGCTGGTCTTGGTTTTGACACTACCACTAACAAAAAAGCAGCGCAAGGCACTGCCATTTCTGGGAATGTGGTTCCCGCTTCGTTCATGTTCTGTGCCTCTGAGGTTTTTTATGCTGGTGGCAAAACTCAAATGTTGTACCTACCAGCTGAACAGAACACCCGCGGACGTTGCCATGAGGTAGGTTTCCAACAGCGTTTCAAATGTCGTAGAAAGCGCATGAACGAGGCTACAAGAGATTATTACACTGGAATGATAGTCTCCGCTCCTGTGTCTGAAACACCTGCCAGCACTGAAAGCTCTTCCAATTCTGAAACCACAGAACAGTAAGTCCAATGCGTAGAAGCGAAATAATACAAGGTATATGCTCCCGTCTGCTCACAGTGCCACAACTGGCATCAGGCGGGGGTGTAGACCTTTTCCGTGGGCAATTCATGGACGGTTCTTATCCCTCGCTCCGCCCTGTGGCTTTTGTGGAATGGGCTTCCACAGCATGGGATGAGGGCGATATGCAACAGGGTTCTGCTGTGATAAGTGTTTACTTAGTGGTGGACACTTCCCAAAATGGAGGTATAGACGGTGAATACCCGTCTTTGGTTCTGCTGGATGATGTGGCAGAGGCTTTGCATGGATTTTGCCCGTGTGAAAATGTAGGTGTGCTTTGCCGTAAGGCTGACGCTCAGCCTGAATATGGTGGTAGCGGTTTGGCGTGCTACAAAATGGATTTTGCTCTCTCAATTATAGAATAAATATACCATGAATAAAACCTCTATCGATGAAACCGTAGACTTTGATATGTCTCGTCTGACACAAAAAGAGATGTTGCGTCTGCTGTGGGTGGGGCTTAGCGATGTAAAGGCGGATATAAGCCGTCTGAATGAAGATGTAAAAGCCTCCGCAGGTGAGTCTGCTACCGATTATAAAATGTTGGTGGAACGTCAGCATACATTGGAGCTAAGAGTAAAGGAAATAGAAACTCAGGTGAAAATGTATGTTTATGTGGTGTCAGGTGTGGTTTCTATGGTAGTGTCTATCATATTAAAGTTCATTAATTAATAATTAAAACAAACAAAACAAAATGTCAGCAACAACAACTTTCGGTTTATCTTCCATTAAAGTAGGTGCTTGTGGCGCAAACGGCGCTATGGGTACAGTCTTGGAAGTATTAGGAAAAACTTACAAGGATTCTTGTAAACTAACACAGGCAGACCCTGAGGTAACAGAACATTACTCCGAAGAGAGCGATGACCCAGAGGTTACTGTGTCAAAATCTGGTAAAATAACTCTTGCAGCGTCTATCATGAACCCGTCCTTGCAGGTTATGCAAAAACTTTTCGGTGGTACAGTGGTAGAGGCTTCATCCACAGTGGCAGAGCGTTGGAATGCTCCCGATGTTATGGAGGCAAAAGAGATGTCCATAGAGATAACCCCAACCAAGGGATTTAAGTGTGAGATACCTCGTGCCAGTGTGGTGGCTAAGGTAAACGGCACTTATGCCCGCACAGGTATATTCCTTATAGATATTACAGCTACTGTTCTAAAACCTGAGGGTGAGGTGGCTAAGATTTCATTCGTTGGGTCAAAAGCAGAATAATAGCCTCTGATGACACGTCGTACCCGTTATAAGCTAACTTGCGGAGTTATGGTATATTTGATAGCTATATCAGTTTATGCTGTGTATGCTCGTTTGGAGGGTGTGGCGATAACAGCCATTGGAGGTATCATGACGGGTTTGTCGGCTTATATTTGGAGTCAGACTAAAAGACCGTCTTCAAAAGATTGATTCTTTTTTTATAGCTTCATTGATTATATTATTGTGGGCGGGTTACTAAATGTAACCCGTTTTTTTATTCTAATATGGAAAATACTTTTATCTTTGTAAAAATGAAATACGCCATGAAAAACATACCAATACTACTATTTTTTACGCTTCTCACCATGTCATGCACGCAGAACCCCAAGACTCTGGATGAAGCACTAAAAAAGGATAACGTCATTCCAGTAGCTGTAACTACTGTGGATACGCGTTTTTTTGATAGTTTGAGAGTTGGCATTTACAACGTAAAGAAAGATTCCATGACCAAAGAAATGGAAAGTCTCATATCTCTGTACGATACAGATAAAGGCATGAGTATAGATGATGTCAAGGCTAACGAAGATAAGATTTTAGATTTAAGACACAAAATAGATGTTTTTACTTCATTAAAATTTCAAGATAGTTTATACGTTCGTGAAACAGTAGATAAATACCACAAAATTCGAGTAGAAAGCACCATAGGCGGAAAAGCGGAAACATACCTCTACTATGACATGAAAAACCAAAGAGTACCATTTGACACGCTTTTGTATGTAAAAGAACTATCCACCAGCTATATCGCATATTTAATAAACGGTTAACTTGTAATTAAGTAGCTGTTTATTTTGTTTTAAATTTGGTTTTGCGCCTATGAAAGATTATTTTTGATAAAATATTATCTAAAAGGAAATGTAAAATGGCAGAACAATTAGAATACGATATAATTCTGAGCACACTCGGGCTGGACAAAGGTGTAAATGAGGTAGAAAACACCATAAAAAAACTCCTCGCCTCCACTGAAAAAACAACCCTGCAAATGGCGAGTGGCTTTGACACCCTATTTAAAAAGATAGAGGAAAAGAAACGCATAATCCAGTCTTTGGAGGATGAAATAGAAGGTCTGGAAAACGGGCTTAGAAAAATAAAAACACCAGATGGTATAAAGAACTACAAAGAAATGCTCTCCTCCGCCCGTGATGAGCTTATAAAATCCGTCAAAGACCTCGCCACCATGGAGGCGCAGTCTGCAAAAGTAGTCAAGACATTTGAGCAGATGAACGCCATGTATGAGCGCAACGTAGCGCTAATGGAGAAGATGCGCACCTCTGGCATGGAGCAAACCAAAGAATACCAAGACCTCTTCAACGCCACCGAGCGTCTCAAAGAGAATTACGACGCTATGATAACAGGTGGACAGAAAGAGAATGACAGCACAGTGGGACTAAAAGCACAAAATGCCCAGCTGAATGAAACTACGGAAGCCACCAAACGCGCTACCTCTGCCATAAATGAGCAAAACAAAGCTGTAAGCCAAATATCCACTGCTATAAAAAGCAAAGAAAAATCCGAACTCTCATCAGTGCAGGTAGCCGAAAAAGAACTTACAGCCACAAAAGCAAAGCTGGTGGAACTGAAAAAACTGGTAGCCGAGCAGAAAGAATTTGTCAAAGGCTTAGAAAAAGAGAACAAAGAAAACGCCAAGAGTTATGAAAAGATGGCACCAGGAACAGCTAAGATAAAAGCTGGCAATGAGATACAGGACAACGAAGCCATTTATAAAAAAGAGGTGTCGTATCTTCATGATTTGGAGGCAGAACACGCCAATGTATCCCAAGAAGTACAGAAAGCCACTCAGACATACAAAAACTGTAAAAACGAAGAGATAGAGGCAAACAAACGCGTCAGCACATCGCTTCGGGATGTAAAAGATGCCATGGAAAAACTGCGCATGGACGGCAAAACCAATACCGAAGAATACAAAAAGCTGGAAGAACAAGCCACCGAGATGTCAAAGGCAAAAAAAGCAGTGGCAGAAACGCTAAACACCAGCGCATCTAAGACGGAATATTTCCAAGGTGTGATGTCTGGTATAACAGGACTTTCGGGTGCATTCTCAGCAGGTATGGGCGTTATGTCTCTCTTTGGCGTAGAAAATGAAAAATTAGCCGTAATACAAGACCGCTTACAGGCGGTAATGGGCGTTACCATAGGACTACAAGCAGTAGCTAACACACTGAGTGCCACATCTGCTTTTAGAACGGCACTAGTAACCAAAGCCACAGCTGCATGGAGCGCAGGGCAGATGTTTTTAAACACCCAGCTTGGCATATCTGTCGGGTTATCTCGTGCGCTCATGGCTACTGGCGTGGGGGCAGTGCTGGCTCTGGTGGGTGCTGCTGTGTGGGGTCTTTCACAGGCTTTTTCATCTGCCAATGATGAGGGTGAGAAACTCTCACAGACACAGAAAGACTATAATGAGGCTATCACTTCTTTTTCATCTGAGACAAAACGTCAAGCGGGGCATCTTAGGGAGCTGGAACGAGTGGCATCGGATGCTAATAAACCGTTGGAAGAGAGAAAAAAAGCCTTGGATGAGCTGAACCAGATAATGCCAGAGTACAACGGATATTTGGATGCCGAATCAGGCGCTTTGATAAGGAATAAAGACGCCATGATGGAGTACATACGCGCATTGTCAAGACTGGATGCGGTGAAAAAATTGGAAGAAAAACAGATAGACCGCACTTTGAAAATAGCTGCTTTGGAAGAGCAAAACAAAAGACTTCTAAGCGGAGAAAGGAATGCCACAACTGTAAATGGTGAACGCATTAAACTAAATAAAATTCCAACAATAGAAGATGTAACCACCGTTGACCAAAAAAGTGGTAATGTTATTATAGGTGATTTGAAAACTGCACAAAATAGAGTAAAAGTAGAAAATAAAAACAAACAAAAAGCCTTTAATAACAAAGCCATAGAAGCCAACCTTGCACAAATCAAAGAGCTAAAAGAACAGACCAAAGAAACCCAAGAGCTCCAAGACAAACTGCTCAAAGGAACTGAAATATTAACCACAAGCACCAAAACCACCCCAGAGAATAAGACTATACAAACCGCACAACAGCAAATAGATGAAGCCAAACGCTATTTTGACGAATTGGAACGCCTATATCCCACACAAATGGAACGGATGCTTATAAACAACAAATACAGTGCTGGTAGTTTTGCCCAATACCTCCAAAAAAACATAGAAAAAGGCGGAGAAGACACCATATATTTCAAGGCAGCACTACGGGATGCCACCAAGGAAGACATAGAAAAAGCGGAGAAAATATACGCAGACATAGACACCAACGGCAAATACTATTCTGAAAGCAAGAAAAATCAGGTGTACAAAAAAATGGGAGCATCTTCATACGAAGACTTTTTGAAAAAGGAAAAAAGATACGCCATCCAAAACTATGGCAATGACAGCGTACAGGCAGAAGTGTATTCCAACGCGCTGGAAAAACACGCTATGGAAGAAACAGAAAAAATGCTTAAAAAACTGATAGAACTCAGGGAGAAATATAAAACACTAAGT
>JAQUTH010000003.1 GCA_028709885.1 Flavobacteriales bacterium | reverse complement strand
TCCACGTATTCCAAGAAGGTAAAAACCTATGGTAGAGACATCTGCATACACAGAAAGGTTAGACGGAGGAGTCAAAGTATCACTTATATCCTGACGATAAAGTCCAGAAGCCACCAGTCCTATTCCAAATTCAGTATCGGATGAATAATGAGGTCCTCCCAAAATACTGAAATCAAACTTTTTATACGTCGTTTTATCTTGGTTGGCATTTTTAAAGTAGTCTATAAATTTCCGCCAAACCGTTTTTTTTCCAGTACTATCAGAGATTACAACTGTATCTTTTGCATCTTCTTTTTGAATACGCAAAGTATCTAACGCGTTGTAAGACATTACATTGGCATTAAAAATAAAGTATAAAACAAAAATGTAAAATATTTTTATCTTCATATAATATCTTCTACAAATAGGATACAAATATAATAAATCAAAACACCTTTTTTTAGTCTAAAAAAGCCATTTTATAGCCTAAAAATACCATACTATACAGTAGGTAAAATATAGTTTTCACTTTATAAAAAAATTTCAGTAATTTTGCACACTGTAAAATATACACCAAAATATCATTTTACATAAAATAAAAGCACAAATCACATAGCTACGGCATACACCATGAGCGTTACAGCGTCGTACATAAAACACACACTCCACTTCAAAGTACCTTCTGGTACTTCACGAGGCATACTGTACGATAAAGATACATGGTTTTTGGTACTAAAAAAAGGCGAACTAACATCCATAGGCGAATGTGGAATGTTCAAAGGTCTTTCGTGTGATGACGTACCAAATTATGAAAAAATCATTTCCAACGTATGTAAAGCCATAAATGCTGGTGAAAATGTACCTGATTTAACGGCTTTTCCGTCTATAAATTTTGGACTTGAAATAGCGCAGGGCAACCTTTCAGCTATGGAAAAAGGCGAGACTTTTTTAGAAAGTCCTTTCACACGTGGGCAAATGTCCATACCTATCAACGGACTGGTGTGGATGGGTAGCAAAGAGCAGATGCTCAGACAGATACATGAAAAAATAGAACTCGGATTTCAGTGCATAAAACTAAAAATAGGAGCTATTAATTTTGATGATGAACTGTCATTGATAAAACATATCCGTTCTCAATACTCTGAAAAAGAGATAACTATACGCGTGGATGCAAATGGAGCTTTTGCTTTCAAAGATGCAATGGAACGCCTAAAACGCCTTTCTGACTATTCGCTTCACTCTATTGAGCAGCCTATACGTGCAGGGGAATGGGAAAAAATGTCTTCCCTTTGCGCCAATACTCCTCTGCCGATAGCTTTGGATGAGGAATTGATAGGTGTGAATGACCCAAAACGGCTTTTAAATGAGATAAAACCTCAATATATCATCCTCAAACCCACGCTTTTAGGTGGTCTTTCAAAGACTAAAAAATGGATGAATTACGCAGATGAGATGAATATTGGTTATTGGGTTACTTCTGCATTGGAATCCAATGTTGGACTGGATGCAATAGCGCGTTTCACTGCAAAAAACAGAATAGAAACCCCTCAGGGATTAGGTACAGGTGGTCTTTTTACCAATAACGTGCCTTATCCTTTTGAAATAAAAAACGGTTTTTTTCACCTTAGCGAAAATTTTCCTTCGGGTGAAGAAATCCTAAGATTTTTGACAACATATCAAAAGAATACAATAGAAATATGAGCAATAAAATTTCAGTCATAGTACCTATTTACAACCGTCCTGATGAACTCTCAGAACTGTTAGAAAGCATATACACAGCTTATAAACCAGAAGATTTCACTTATGAAATAGTTGTTGTAGAGGACGGTTCATCCATCACCTCAAAAGATGTATGCGACTCTTATAGCGATAAAATGCAGATTTTGTATTTGGAAAAAAACAATTCTGGCCCGGGAGCATCCAGAAACTACGGTATGGAACATGCTTCTGGTGAATATTTTGTGATACTGGATTCGGACTGTTTGGTACCGTCAGATTATTTTATAACGCTGAACAAACTAATATCCTCCACCACTCCGCCCGATGCAATAAGTGGTCCTGACCGCGCTCATCCTTCTTTTACAGATATTCAGAAGGCTATAAACTACGCAATGACATCATTTTTTACCACAGGTGGTCTTCGCGGTGGCAAGGGAAATATGAGTGGAAAACGCCAGCTGCGCAGTTACAACATGGTTATTTCCAAAAAAACATACGATACCGCAGGTGGTTTTGCTCGTCAGAGAGTGGGCGAAGATATAGAATACACACACCGTATATGGAGAAATGACCTCACAACAGCGTGGGATGAGGATTTGTTTGTGTATCACAAAAGACGTACATCTCTTGATGATTTTTTCCGTCAGGTGTATCATTTTGGTATGGCACGCCCTATTCTTAACAGAATGTTCCCCGGCACTGCCAAACTGACTTATATGTTCCCTTCGTTTTTCTTAGGGTTTATGGCTCTTTCACTCTTGGCTGGAGTATTTGCTCCTGGACTTATGATTTTGCTTTTGCTTTATTTGCTTACCATTTTAGTATCAGCTACTTACATAAATAAAAGTTTCATAGTAGGGCTATTATCTGTGGCTGCTTCGGTGTTCATGTTTGTGGGATATGGATGGGGATTTATCTATTCTTCATGCAGACTTATTTACTATGAAGATGTAGAAAAAGCATTCCCTTACATGTTCAAACACTGACACTTACCAAATAATAGCATTATGAATAAAAAGATATTTGTACTCTTTTTTGCTTTTTTATCAATAGAAACATTTGCGCAAACCACCACTGGAGGGTGGATAGAGTTTTATCCAGATATGTACACCAAAAATGGCAAATGGCGTTTTACACCTGAGGTAGATTACCGCATAAACAACTTCAAAGGTAGCCAGTCATTTTTGTTTCGTCCACAGGCTACTTACTTCATTAACAAGCACTTTACTGGTGAAGTAGGTGGTTGGTACACTCTTTCTTGGGATGATTTCACTGCAAATAAAGACGAAATAGGCATTTATCAACAGATAAACATGAAAACGCCTTCATGGCATCGTTTTTCAATAGGAATAAGAATACGTCAAGAGGAAATATTTTCCAAAGATAGCAATGCAGATGAGTTTAACTTTGGTGCGAGAATACGTTTTCGCCCACACATAAGATACTCATTACCAGTGTGGAAAGAAAAAAAACCATACATTGAGGCGTTGGTGGAAACACTTAATTTTTGGAACAACAAAGAACATTTTGCCGATGCTTTTTGGATAGGCGGACGCGCTGGTTTCTCCCCTACAAAACGTTTGACTTTCATTTTTGAGTACAACTATGCGTATAATTACAAAATAATGAGTCCAACCTCCTACGCTCAGAGGGTTCGTTTTTTCTTCCGTTACAGAATATTCTAATTTGATTTGCATAAAAAAAGCTCGCCTTTCGGCGAGCTTTTTTAGTTTCTGACAAGAGTTTTATGCTTTTTTCTGCTCTTTTGCCCATGAATCTTTAAGACCTACGGTGCGGTTAAATACCATTTTATTTTCTGTGGAGTCTGGGTCAACACAGAAATAACCTATGCGTTGGAACTGCATGCTGTCCCCTGCTTTGAATTTTTTGATAGAAGGCTCCATTTTGGCATCGTTTATCACTGTCAAAGAAGAAGGATTAAGATATTCTTTGAAATCATGGTCTTTGTGTCCGTCAGGAGCTTCATCGTTAAACAAACGGTCATAAAGACGTACCTCGGCACTTACAGCCTCTTTTACAGGCACCCAGTGAAGAGTACCTTTTACTTTTCTCATAGACGCCTCGCTACCGGTACCAGATAGAGAATCGGCATCGTAAGAGCAATGTATTTCTGTAATATTTCCGTCGGCATCTTTTACAACGCTCTCAGCTTTGATGATGTATGCGCCTTTTAAGCGAACCTCGCTACCAGGACGAAGACGGAAGAATTTTTTAGGAGCATCCTCCATGAAATCGTCGCGTTCTATGTATACCTCTTTTCCAAATGGAACTTCGCGGTTACCAGTAGAGAGGTCTTCTGGATTATTTTCTATGGTAACATATTCTGTTTTACCATCAGGGTAGTTATCTATGACCACTTTTATAGGGTCTAAAACAGCCATAACGCGTGGTGCTATCTTATTCAGGTGGTCTCTTACGCTAAATTCCAAAAGAGCGACATCTATGATGTTCTCTCGGCGAGCAACACCTATTGTCTCACAAAAACGACGTATTGACTCTGGTGTATATCCTCTGCGACGGAGTCCTGAAATGGTAGGCATTCGTGGGTCATCCCACCCAGTAACGTGTCCTTCGGTAACCAGTTGGAGTAGTTTACGCTTGCTCATAACGGTGTATGATAGGTTCAAACGCGCAAACTCATACTGACGTGGGCGATGTCCTGCGCTGTACACTTGGTCAAGGAACCATTCGTAAAGCGGACGGTGTACCTCAAATTCCAACGTGCAGATAGAGTGTGTTATTCCTTCCAAATAATCGGACTGACCATGAGCGTAGTCATACATAGGGTAAATGCACCATTTATTGCCTGTGCGGTGGTGTTCTTTATTGATAATACGGTACATGATTGGGTCTCTCATGTGCATATTAGGACTTGCCATATCTATCTTGGCTCGCAGAACGCAAGCACCGTCAGGATATACTCCTGTTCGCATTTTTTCAAATTCAGCAAGGTTTTCCTCTACCGATGTATTGCGGTATGGACTTTCCGTACCAGCTATGGTAGGTTCGCCTTTTTGTTCAGCTATCTGCTCACTGGTCTGGTGGTCTACATAGGCTTTGCCTTCTTTTATCAATTTCAATGCCCACTGATATAGTTGGTCAAAGTAATCTGATGTGTATTTGATATCTCCTGCCCACTGAAAACCGAGCCATTGAACATCTTTTTTTATGGAATCAACGTATTCTTGGTCTTCTTTTGCAGGGTTGGTATCGTCAAAGCGGAGGTTGCATGGTGCGGAGTATTTTTTTGCCAATCCAAAATTTAGGCAAATGCTCTTGGCGTGTCCAATGTGCAGATAACCATTTGGTTCAGGAGGAAAACGGGTATGTACTTCGCTGTTGTTCTTGCCGCTTTTTATGTCTTCTTCTATGATATTTTCAAGAAAATTGAGCGATGCTGTTTTTTCGCTATCTTGTGCTTCGTTTTGTTCAGTCATTATATTATGATGATTTTGTCCAATATGCAAAATTAAGTTTTTTTCTTTTATTTTAGCTTATTTCATATAGAAAAATGAGATTTGAACATCATTATTTAAGCAATGTAATAAGCATTTTTTGTACCTTAGCACTTGAAACATTTTAGTTAAAAAAATTAATAAAACATACGATATGAACATTAAAAAAATCATTGTTACAGCCCTTTTCGCCTTGGTATTTACTGGCGTATCATGGGGAGCGGAAGGAATGTGGATACCACTGTTCCTTAAAAAATTGAACGAAACAGAAATGAAATCTCTCGGCATGAAAATTAGTGCCGAAGACATTTATTCTGTAAACAAAAGCAGTCTAAAAGACGCTGTGGTGCTATTTGGAGGCGGATGTACTGGCGAAGTAGTATCGCCTAACGGTCTTCTTTTTACCAACCATCACTGCGGATATTCTGTCATAGCGGCTCACTCTACCATTGAAGATAACATTCTTCAAAATGGTTTTTGGGCAAAAAACCGTTCTGAGGAAAAGATAAACCCTTCGCTTTCTGTTACTTTCATAAAAAGAATAGAAGATGTTACCAAAGATGCCCTCAAAGGTGTAACAGACAAAATGCCTATAAATGAGCGAAATAAAAAGATAAAGGAAAATCTTGCATCTATAAAGAAAAATGCAAAAGTAGAAGCATGGCAAAATGTAGAGATAAAACCTTTTTTCAAAGACAATCAGTACTTCATGTTCGTTCGAGAGACATATTCAGACGTGCGTTTGGTAGGTTGTCCTCCTGTTTCGGTAGGTAAATACGGCAGTGAGACCGATAACTGGGTATGGCCTCGTCATACGGGTGATTTTTCTGTTTTCCGCATTTATGCCGATAAAAACAATCGTCCTGCTGCCCCTTCGGCAGATAACGTGCCTTACCGTCCAGACCACTTTTTCCCTATTTCATTAAATGGAGTAAAAGAAAATGACTTTACGCTGGTGTTCGGCTTCCCTGGTACCACCAACGAATACTTGCCTGCCATAGCTTTGGAGCAGACAGCCAACCATCGCAACCCTGTAAAAGTAGGTATGAGAGACATAGCCCTTAAAATATGGGGAGAAAACATGAACGCTAACGACACCATAAAACTCCTATACTCAAACCGTTACGTTTCTGCCGCTAATGCTTGGAAAAAATGGCAAGGTGAGTCTTTGGGACTGAACAAAACCAACGCTGTAAACAAGAAAAAAGAGTACGAAAAAGCCTTTACCGCTACTCTCACTGGTAAAAAAGAGGCTTTGAAAGAGCTTTTACCAAAGTTATATACTCAGTATAAAACATTACTTCCTTACGGAATAGCTTATGACGCAATGGCGGAATTTAGTTCTCTGTGCGATGCTTACAAACTTACAAATGTTCTAAATAATTACGAGCGCATGGATGAGAAAGACTCTCTTTACGCTTCCGTTAAAGAATTTCTCAAAAAAAGCGCATTAAAACTCATTTCTGCCAAAACAGTAAATATTGATAAAAAAGTATTTGCCTCATTGTCTGATTTTTACTATAAAAATATACCGTCAGAATTTCTACCACAACAGGTAAAGCAGAACTACCAGAACAATGGAAACAACTGGAATGCGGTAGCTCAAACACTTTATTCTTCACCTTTGATGACAGAAAAAGGAATTGAAGACCTGTTTTCAAAATCTCAAAAAGATGTTGTCAAAGCATTGAATGACGATATTATGGTATCTTTTTTCAACAGCATAAACAAAACATTTTACCAAGAAGTATTGCCAAATTACAAAGTTTGTAACGACAGCATCAATTTCTTGATGAAAAAATACATGAAAGCCCAAATGGAGGCTTTTCCACAGAAAGCATTTTTCCCTGATGCCAACCTCACTTTGCGTGCTTCGTATGGTCAGGTAAAAGGTATGCAGGCTCGGGACGGCATTTATTACATACCTCAGACGTACTTGGACGGTGTGATAGAAAAATACATCCCAGGCGATAAAGAGTACGACCTACCTGCCAAAGTTTTGGAACTTTACAAAGCAAAAGATTACGGACGTTACGGAGAAAATGGCAAACTTCCTGTCTGCTTTATAGCCACAAACCACACCACGGGCGGTAATTCAGGTTCTCCTGCCATAAATGCCAATGGTGAACTCATCGGACTAAATTTTGACCGTCTATGGGAAGGAACCATGAGCGACCTTAACTACGACCCTTCCATTTGCCGAAATATCATGGTG
The DNA here is from genome assembly GCA_028709885.1 of Flavobacteriales bacterium. Taxonomy (GTDB): domain Bacteria; phylum Bacteroidota; class Bacteroidia; order Flavobacteriales; family UBA1820; genus Merdimorpha. The sequence goes on along the minus strand of JAQUTH010000003.1, from coordinate 29,679 downwards.
GACATTCGTTACGTGCTGTGGCTTATGGATAAAGTAGGCGGAGCGGGTTATCTTTTGGATGAAATGAAAATATCAGAATCTAAAAAATAATCTATAATGAAAAACTTTTCTCTTTTTATATTTTTAATACTGTGTACTCTGGGACTAAACGCCCAAAGTGCCAAAGATGAAATATCTAAAAATGTGTACCTCAGTGCAGCTAATTACTACGCTTACCCTACCCCACAAGGCAGTCTTACCCCTGCTCCAAAGGGTTACAAGCCGTATTATCTGAGTCATTACGCCCGTCATGGTTCACGTTTTTTGATAAATCCTCAGGACTACCAAATGCCTCTTGCTATACTTCAAAAGGCAAAAGAAAACGGTGTTCTTAGCTCAGACGGCGAAAAAGCACTCTTTGTTATAGACAGCATTTCACGCATGGCAGAAGGCAGATATGGAGAACTCACAGCCCTCGGTGCGCGCCAACACAAGGGTATTGCAGGTAGAATGTACCACAATTTTCCTGAGATTTTTGCGTCAAATGCTACAATAGATGCGCGTTCAACGGTGGTAATACGTTGTATTCTTTCCATGAATGCCGAATGTATGCAGCTAAAAGCTATGAATCCTCATCTTGTTTTTAAGAATGATGCCAGCTATCACGATATGTTCTACATGAATAACAATCCCGATTGGCTAAAAAAGCTCCGTAAAAAAGACGAAGTTACATCAGCAATGGAGGATTTTAAAAATGCTCATGTACATCCTGAGCGTCTTATGGCTTCTCTTTTTACAGATAAAGATTTTGTAAAGAAAAATCAAGTGGACTCAGCAAAACTTATGACCACTCTTTTTGACGTGGCTTGCAACATGCAAAGTCATGATACTCAAATGGAGCTATATTCTCTTTTTACCAAAGACGAATGTTATGACCTTTGGCAAATAGGCAACGTAAACTGGTATCTCGGATACGGTCCTGCACCTCTGACAGGCGGTTTGATGCCTTATATAGAGACCAATCTTTTGGAAAATTTCCTCAACACAGCCGATACTTGTGTTACCAAAAAAGAAAATTCAGCTACACTGAGATTTGGACACGAAGTGTGCGTATTGCCATTGGTGTGCCTTTTGGAACTGGATGATTTTGGGAAACAAATAAATGACCTCAATACTTTGGATAGTCATTGGAAAAATTACGAAATATACCCTATGGCGTGCAACGTTCAATTCGTCTTTTACCGCAAAAAAGGCTCTGAGGACATCTTAGTCAAGGTTTTACTGAATGAAAAAGAGGCAAAGCTACCTGTTAAAACAGACTTGGCGCCGTATTATCATTGGAATGATGTGGAGTCTTATTACCGAGCAAAAATAGCCAAAAGCCGAGAGGCTGAAGCTCTTTACAGCCACGCAAATTAGATACTGATAAAAACGAAAACGGCGAGCAATGCTCGCCGTTTTTTATTGTGTATGATAATTATGCTTTAAAACCGTCTATCACAGCTTTGAAATCCTCAGCTTTAAGAGAAGCACCACCTATAAGACCACCGTCAACATTAGGTTTTGCAAATATCTCTTTTGCATTTTTAGGATTGCAAGAGCCACCATAAAGGATAGATACCTCGTCAGCTACTTCTTTACCATATTTGTCAGCTACCACCTTGCGGATATGAGCGTGTATTTCTTCAGCTTGTTCAGGAGAAGCAGTTTCGCCTGTACCGATAGCCCATACTGGTTCGTATGCCAAAACGATGTTTTGCCATGCTGATGCAGGAAGGTGGAAAAGAGCGTTTTTAACTTGTGATTCTACTACATCAAAATGTTTGTTGGCTTTTCTTTCCTCCAAAACTTCTCCTATGCAGAAAATAACTTCAAGACCTTCTGCCAAAGCAGCATCTACTTTTGTAGCCAAAAGAGCATCGTCCTCACCGAAGTATTGACGGCGTTCTGAGTGCCCCAGAATTACTTTTGATGCACCAGCAGACTTAGCGATAGGAGCAGAAACCTCTCCTGTGTATGCGCCTGATGTTTTTTGGTGAATGTTCTGTGCTGCCACAGCTACACCAGTACCTTTTAGCTCTTCTGCCACAGGGTAAATGTTAGTAAATACTGGGGCTACCACTACTTCTACACCGCAAAGGCATTGTCCTGCCAAAACAGCTTTAAGGTCTTTTGCCAAAGCTACACTCTCAGGAAGAGTCTTGTTCATCTTCCAGTTTCCTGCTACAATTTTACGTCTCATCTTTTTGATTTTAATATTATTAATTTGATTATTTTATTGATTAAAGAGATTATATTTCAGCACTATGGTGCCATTTTCAAGTTCCAAAATGCCAGGATTTGACCTCATTACAGTCTTGATAGTAACAGCATCGGCATTGTAAACTGGTACGTTAATACCCAATGCGTTAAATTTTTCCTCGCTAGCATTGGACAGTATAACCACGGGAGCAACAGCATTTTTGGTAAAAGTCTTAACTTTTTGCCAAATATCTTCTTTGACCGAAGAGAAATCATAACACAAGATGATAAAAACCTTAGGCATAGACATCACATAATCTGTCATGTCCTCGCCCTGAGCGTCATACATAGAAAAATTGGTAATAGCTGGCGTGTAACCTTTTTTTACCAAACGCGATGTTCTGGACACAAACTCTGCCCCTGCTATATTCCATGGCTCATCTTCGTCTGAATATTTTTTCACCTCACCACCCACGCGGTAACTCCACACATTCTTGTATTTGTCTACCGGAGCGCCATCGGGGATAGAAGAAGCCTGAGGTATGTTCACTCCTATTTTATATGGACGAAAATCTACAAATGGCTCATGACGCAAAACGTAATAAGCTGTACCATAAGCAAATGCAAAAGCTATGGCTACTATACTCATAGATGTTCTAAAACCTGCTATCGGGCGGATAAAACGTTGCCAAGCTATCAAAAGGACTATTAGAACAAATATGACCACATTTTTGAAAAAAGAAGTCCATGGTCCCAAGTGTACCGCATCGCCAAAGCATCCGCAGTCTGTTACCTTGCCAGTTATTGCAGAGTACAACGTCAATGACATAAAACCCATATTGACAAAGAACAATGCCCAAAGAGTAAATATTTTAAAACGTCCCAGTAGCAGGCAAATGCCCAATATTAGCTCCAAAGCTATCATAGCTATGGACAGAGTTACCGAAAAGGACGAGAAAAACGGCATATTCAGCACATCGGTAGCCAAATAGTCCTCTATCTTGAATGATAACCCCATAGGGTCGTTTAGTTTTACCAATGCCGAAAACACAAAAACAAGCCCTAACACAGTGCGTACTATGCTGGTGAATATTTTTTTGCGGCAGCGCAATGTTTCTTCCGTTTGGTCTTTACCACTCATTGTTTTCCATTAGTTTTATTAGTGCAAAGATGGAATAGTTTACCATATCATAATAATTGGCATCTATGCCTTCCGATACTTTTGTAAGTCCTCCATTATCTTCTATCTGTTTGACACGCAGTAGTTTTTGGAGTATAATGTCGCACAAAGAAGATATACGCATCTCGCGCCATGCTTCACCATAGTCGTGATTTTTGCGCATCATCAACTCTTTACTTTGTTTTGCATATTTTTCATAAAGAGCCTCTATTTCAGTGTTTTCCATGTCTGGACGCTCCACCACTCCTTTTTCTATCTGAATAAGAGCTATGATGCAGTAATTGACTATTGCCACAAATTCACTTGCCTCACTTTCGTCCACCATGCGCGTTTGGCACTGTTGAATAGAGCGTATTCGTTGAGCTTTTATGAATATTTGGTCTGTCAAGGATGGCAAGCGAAGTATTCTCCATGCTGCTCCGTAATCTTCTAATTTCTTGGAAAATAGACTATGGCAACGCTCTATAACTGCGTCAAATTGTTTGGCGGTATCTATATTTTGCGACATATAAAAATAACATCTGTTTTAGCTTTCAAAGTTATGTATTTTTTCCTTAAAATTCCATTTACACTGGCAAAAATGTTTACTTTTGCGCACAAATTACAATAGCAACAAAGTTTTAGCATTTAATGTCCATAATCAGTCCAAATATCCGCAAAAATTTCCGTCAAGTAGCCTTTCCTATTTTTATAGAGACGTTTTTGATGATGCTCTTAGGCGCTATGGACACGCTTATGCTCAGCCAATATTCCGATGACAAAGTAGCGTCTGTTGGTATGGCAAACCAGCTACTCAATATGATACTGCTCATTTACACAGTTACCACAATAGGTACCTCGGTGTGCTGTTCTCAGTTTTTTGGTGCTGGTGAGCGTCGCAGTGTGATGCAGATATTGGGCGTTTCTGTCCTTTTCAATACCATAGCTGGTGGCATAGTGAGTCTTGGACTATATTTTTTCAGTTACAATCTGTTGAATTTTATGCAGTTAGACCAAAGTCTTATGGATGATGCGGTCAATTACATGCAGATAGTTGGCGGTTTTTCATTCATTCAGGCTCTATCATTAACGCTTAGTGCTTTTTTGCGCAGCGCAGGAAAAGCATTTTACCCTATGTACGTTACCGTTTTGATAAACGTTCTCAACATTTTTGGCAACTACACTCTTATCTTCGGTAAGTTTGGTTTTCCTGAAATGGGAGTTATGGGCGCTGCTATTTCCACTTGTATGAGCCGTTTAGTAGCTCTTTTGATACTTATTTTCATAGTTTTCAGAGTGGAGATGAAAGATTTTACCATAAAATGCCTCAGTCCTTTTCCATATACAAAACTTAAAAATATGCTTTCCATTGGACTACCAGCGGCAGGAGAAAACTTTTCATACTGTGCATCGCAGGTTACTATCACATATTTTATAAATATGCTGGGCACTGAGGCTCTTACGGCGCGGACTTACGTGGTAAACATAGTGATGTTTTCATATCTTTTAGCTTCGGCTACAGGTATGGGTGGTGGTATCTGTATAGGGCATTTGGTGGGTTATGGAAAGAAAAATGCTGCTTATATTTTAGGTTTTTACTGCATCAAACTGGCGGTTATAAGCTCTCTGGTGGCATCGGTGGCAACGGCTATTTTCGGACGTAACATAATGGCATTACTCACGCAAAATCCCCAGATAATACGCATGGGGGCTTACCTTTTAATCATAGATGTTGGCGTGGAGATAGGTAGAGCCGTTAATATGTTTGCTGTGAACGGTCTTCGTGCCACAGGCGATGCTCGCTACCCTTTTTGGGTGGGCGTGGTGTTCATGTGGGGTGTAGCTACGGCGTTGGGTTATGTTTTTGGCATAACGTTTGAATTTGGAATACTGGGTATGTGGGTGGCATTCCTTTTGGATGAAAATATGCGTGCTGTGGTATTTGTGCGCCGTTGGATGTCAAAAAAATGGGCATCAAAAGGCTTCATTCAGCATAATGATACCGTGAAAAAACCTTCTGACGCCCTTAGTGTAAAGGCAGAAAAAATATCTGTTTAATTCTTAAAAACTGTTACCAGCTATTACAAAAAACACTATAAAGAACAGAATGTACAGAACTAACACTACGGCAAGCAAAATAAGTTCTGCTTTTGCCCAGTTGCTGCGGTTTTTGTTTTCAGTGCTGGAAAATGCCCATACAAATAGCAATACGATGTTTACCAGCGGTATTATCATAAGCAGTAGCGTTACCAGCCAATCGCTTACAGACATCACTTTGGTGTTCTGAGGCTCTTGATACAGAGGTGTTTGATTTTCTTCCATGAGTTTTAATTTTGATTGTAATATAAAAATATGTAATTATATCTTATCTTAAAGCAAAATCAGAAAACATTTTTTACCACTTCTGCTACATTGTCTGCACGGCTCATTGTATAGAAATGAAGTGCGGGCACACCGTGTTTTTTCAGTTCTCGGCACTGCTGGATAGCCCAAAGTTCTCCAACGCGACGTACAGCTGCTTTGTCGGTAGCTTTTTCCACCTCACTGACTAATTCTTCCGGGATATTCACCCCAAAAACCTCTGGCAAAATATGCAACTGTGCTTTGGTGGAGAAAGGTTTTATTCCAGGAATAATAGGCACTGTGATACCTTCTTGACGACATTTTTTCTCAAAGTCAAAGAATCTTGAATTGTCAAAAAACATTTGTGTTACTATGTAGTGGGCTCCTGCTTCTACTTTTTCTTTCAGACGTGCTATATCCGAAGTCATATTAGGACTCTCAGCGTGTTTTTCTGGATATCCTGCCACTCCGATGCAAAAATCAGTAGGGGTTGGATTTTGCACTTCCCCACTGAGGTATTTGCCTGCGTTTAGGTCTTTTATCTGGCTGACCAATTCACTGGCATGGGTATGTCCTCCTTCCACTTGGCGGAAAGAGTGTTCTCCACGGACGTTATCTCCACGCAGGGCAAGGACGTTGTCTATTCCAAGAAAATTCATTTCTATCAGCGCATCCTCGGTATCCATGGCGGAAAAACCTCCACAGATAAGATGAGGGACAACATCTATGCCGTAACGTCCTTGGATAGCAGCAGAAATACCTACTGTACCAGGGCGTTTGCGCACTACTTGGCGTTCCAAAAGACCGTTTTCGCGTTCTATAAGCTTTATTTCCTCGCGGTGATACGTTATATTTATGTACGAAGGCGAGTATTCTCTAAGAGCGTCTATTGAATTATACAGCGTGTCTATTTTATCCCCTTTCAATGGCGGAAGGAGCTCAAAGGCAAAGAGTGTTTCTCCTTCACTAAATTTGTCTGTCAGTTTCATTTATTTTCTTCTTATTATTCAAATGCAAATATGGCATTTTTTTCTCTTATATGGTGCGTTTTTTACCCAAATACTTTTGTAAAGGCTAAAAATGAACATTTTTTAACCTAAAAGAAACAGCATTGAAATGCGTTTTTATTGTGTGGTAATTATTTTAAAATTAAATTTGCAGTCTGTACATTTAATACATGAAGCAAAAAACAATAGACATATATCGTAACTATAACCATTTCATCAATTACACCATCATCGGTGCTTGGTGTGAGATAATAGATTTTTCTTTATTTTATTTTCTCACCCATATATGTGATATGTACGTGCTGTATGCGCACCTTATAAGTGTGAATGTAGGTCTTGTTTGCAGTTTTTTCACCAATACAAAAGTTAATTTCCGTACACCAGACCGTCTGTACCACCGCGCAACATTGTTCTTTGCAATAGCGTGGACAGGATTGGCATTTAGCACCGCCCTTATGTGGTTTATGGTGGAATATATGGGACTTAACGACATAGGTAGTAAGATTTTCACCATTCTTTTAGCTGGTCTGTACCAGTATTTGATGAACAAAAAATTTACCTACCGAAAGATTAAATCCAATAAAAAAGAAAAAAACGCCGTATGATACGCGCAATACTGACAGTGGGCATAGGCAGTGCCGTGGGTGGTATATGCCGATATTGGGTTGGAATGATACCTGCACTTAAAAGCAGCTCTGGTTTTCCCTACCCCACCATGGTGGTCAATATTTTAGGAGCGGCACTCATTGGAGTAGCATTTGCCGTTTTTTCAAAAGATGCAGACTCATCGTACTTAAAACTATTGATAATAACTGGCTTTTTAGGTGGTTTTACCACTTTTTCATCATTCTCAATGGATTTTATCCGCCTTTTCCAAAACGGCAACACTGTTGAAGCCTTTGTCTATGCAGTGGTAACGATGATTGCAGGCTTTGCTGTTACGTGGCTCACCTACTCACTTTTCAAATAAAAAAGGGAAAATTATTTCTTTTTCCCTTTTATATCAAACTTTTCTTCGGTAGTAAATACTCGCAAATCAACATCTTTTTTTCTATGAAGCATAAAGTCTTCATTGCCATTTTCTTCGGCATATTCTTGCTGTATTTTGGTGATAGGCACTACCCACAAAAGGTTTAGTTTGTCATTTCTAAACGCAGGGAAAAGACTTTCGTTGAAGTTTATCTCTCCGTCTAAAAGCATGGCGTTGGTAAAATGCGTCTGGTAAGGTTTGATATCAAACAGCACTGTATGACCGTCTGCCAAAAAAGTAGTATAAGCCCATGGAATATCGGCCAGTCCACTCATAAATGCCAAAAACTGGTCTTTATCCTTAGTCCAAATGGTTTTTGTCATAGCCATAGCGAGTTCACAACGGCGTAATTCTTGCGGATTTTGTGTGCACATCTCCACTGTCGGCATAGCCAAAGTACCCATACCAATGGTAAAAAGATACACAGTATCCTTTTTTTCTACCACCACCAGAGCTTTTGGAGGAAATTCTCCATTGTCCACTGCCAAATATTCGCTGTGCTTGCCATACATTTTTTCTATTGCCTCCATATGCGTATCGCGATACTCTGTCCACGCATTTCCATGGAGCATATCATTCCAATATTTTTCAGCAGAAGCCACCTGAGCAAATATTTCATTGTCTTTCTCAGTGCCCAGTTCCCATGCAAAAGGCGAAGTACCCACCGCATCGCGAGCATAACCGGTAAACTCTCCGCTGGATGCCCACCCTGGTATTACAGCCAAAAGTTGGTCTTTTTCTTTTAGTGCCACGCCATCTCCGTCCTCCAAAAACACCAAAGACAAGTCCTCTGGGCGAAATTTGGGAGCTCCTTGTGGATGTGTGCAGGCTTTTTGTGGCATACGAGGCTGTTTTTCCTCATTTATAGCCTTTTGGTCCACTCCATTGATAGCCACGCCGTAGTTTCTAACCCACGAAGCACGTATTTCCTGCTCTGGTGTGTTAGGACGAATGTACATATATAAGTACACACAATCGTTTTCTTCTTGTACCAAAGCGTGTGTGTCTGTCTTTGGAAAATATGCGCTGCAAATGATATTTTTGTCCATTATCGGTATTTTTAATTGTTAGAAAGATACTTCATCGTTATCATCATGCTGATTCTGAATTGTTTGAAAAGCATCGGCTGGCAATACTTGTGGATTAAAAGATGAAGCAGTGGCTGGGTTATTTATTCGGGATTCAAAACTATCCACCACTGCAAAAGGCGAATTTGTCCCAGAAGGAAGGCTATTAGCTATGTCGCTGGCTGCCGTATCAAGGTCTGAGAAAAGAGCTTTATACCCTTCAAAACGTAGTTTTATGTTTTTGAGGTCTCCGTTACGGTGCTTAGCTATGATAAACTCTGCTTGTCCTTCACATGGAGTGTGTTTCTCATCATCCCATTCGGTAAGGTCGTAATATTCAGGACGATATATAAAGCCCACAATATCAGCATCCTGCTCTATGGCACCAGATTCACGAAGATGTTGAAGCATAGGGCGTTTTTGTCCTGTCTGAGCCTCCACTCCACGGGAAAGCTGAGAAAGAGCTATGATAGGTATGTTCAAATCCTTTGCCACAGCCTTCAATGTACGGGAAATAAGTGATATTTCTTGTTCACGGTTACCACTTTTATCGCCAGAGTTTTTCACCGTCATCAGCTGCAAATAGTCTATGAAAATGATTTTGACACCCTGAGCCACCAGACGACGCGCCTTACTTCTAAAATCCAAAAGAGAAAGACCTGGCGTTTCATCTATATACATAGGTGATTTTGCCAAATCACTCGTTTTTTCCAAAAGAACATCCCATTCGTTTTTATCAAGACTACCCTCGCGAAGTTTATTGGACGGAATACCTGTTTCGGCACTTATCATACGGGTTATCAGCTGCACCGATGACATCTCCAATGAGAAAAGAGCCACTGGTATGTTTCTATTCACCGCCATATTTCGCGCCATAGATACCACAAATGCCGTTTTACCCATACCTGGACGAGCGGCTATGACTATAAGGTCACTGTTTTGCCAACCAGCTGTAACAGCATCAACGTCCTTGAAACCAGAAGGCAGACCACTGATGCCACCTTCTTTTTTAGCCTGTTCCTGAATGCGCTTTATAGCCTGAGGAACTAATATGTTGGCTTTTTCATAGGACTTTTTGATGTTGGAATTAGTTATCTCAAAAATACCACCCTCTGCTTCATCCAAAAGGTCAAAAACGTCTGTGGAATCGTCATAGGACTTGGATATTATATCGCTGGAGAGTTCTATCAGAGAGCGCTGGAAATACTTTTGCTGAACCACACGTGCGTGATGTTCCACGTTTGCAGCGGAAGTAACTTTTTGGGTTAACTGCACCAAATACATATCGCCGCCTACTTTATCCAGTACTCCACGTTTTCTAAGGTCATTGCTCACTGTGAGCATATCTATTGGCTTGGTATCTCGGTACAGATTGATTATAGAGGTGTATATTTCACGGTGTTCAGGACGGTAAAAAACGTTGGTGTTTTCCTGTATAATGTTGATAACCGTATCTACCGAACGGCTGTCTATCATCAATGCGCCTAAGACTGCCTGCTCAAATTCCAATGCCTGTGGTGGCAGTTTTCCTGCCTCCAAAGGTACCATAGGAGTAATAGATGAGTATTTTTTTGTGTTATTTTGTTTTGCATTTTCCATACTTCAAATGTATGCAAAATATGTCTTTTGTTCCAATAACGATTTGCTTTTTAGTTATTAACATCTTATCAACAATTAAAAAGCCACTTGAAATACATTCAAGTGGCTTTTAACTTTCAAAAGATGCGAGTAGAACGAAACGAAGGAAATAAGAAGTAGAACTCGCTCTTTTAATTCATAGTAACTCTAAAATCTAGTTGTGTGTGTTGTATAAAAAATCAAAAAACAAAATTAATGTTAGTTGTTAGGACTGCTGGTGGACGCGTTTTCGTCATTTTATCAAATGCTGTATCTTGTACACCAACGATGCAAATATAGTACTTAAATTGGATATATGTACACTAAAACCAAAAATTTTTATATTTTTTTTGTCATTACAACATACAGTCTGTATTTCAATACATTACACTATTAAAAAAACATAAACAATTATTCATGGCACTACTTTTATGTGTAATATTTGCAAAAAGTACACTATCTTTGGGGTATAAAAAACGAAAATACGTCCCAAGATGATAAAAAAGTTATTCGTATCTAATTTTGCCCTCATTGACAGCCTTGAAATATGCCCTGCACCGTCTTTATCCATTCTCACAGGCGAGACAGGCGCTGGTAAGTCCATAATATTAGGCGCGTTGTCTTTGGTAATGGGCGGACGAGCAGACCTTTCAGCGCTAAGAAAGAAAGATGTTAAATGTGTCATAGAAGCTACTGTGGACGTGTCTGCGTATCATTTAGAGTCTTTTTTTGAGGAGAACGACATAGATTTTGAACCTCTTACTATTATCCGTCGTGAAATACTACCTTCTGGTAAATCCCGTGCTTTTGTCAATGATACACCTATTTTACTGGATACGCTGAATGCACTGTCTGAAAAACTCATAGACATACACTCTCAGCACCAGACACTTATGCTTTCAAAACAAGACTACCGTACCGATGTATTGGACGCTTACTGTGGCAACGGGGTACTTTTTACACAATACAAGGAAAAACTCGCATCTTTTCTCGGGGCAAAAAAAACATTGGAGGCTCTGAAAAAGAAAAAAGATGAGTTGAATAAAAACGACGAATATAACAAATACATTCTCAGAGAGTTAGAAGGCGCAAAACTCATTGACGGAGAAGAAGAAGATGCCGAAGAACTTTTAGAGCGTCTATCCAACACTCAGAATATAAAAGAAGCTCTTTTTTCTGCCGATGAGCTTTTTAACACTGAACAAACCGGAATAATAACTTCACTACACACGGTGAGGTCTGAGTTATCATCTATAAGTCGTTATCTTCCTGAAAATGCGAATATTGACCAAAGAATGGACAGCATTATCATAGACCTTAAAGACATTTCAGACGAGGTTTCTTCCCTTCTTTCCAACACTGAAAATGACCCTGAGTTACTTGAAAAGACATCACAAAGGCTGGATATTATATATACGTTGAAGAAAAAACACGCTGTGGATAGCGTGGCTGAACTTTTGGAAATACAGTACCGCGTAGAAAAAGAGGTAAACAGTCTTATAGACATGGATAACGACATTGCCGAAGCTGAAAAAAACCTTCTCACAGCGCAAGAAGAACTGAAAAAAGCAGGAAAAAACCTTTCCGATGCCAGGAAAAAAGGTGGCAAGTCTTTCTCTGAAAAGATAAACGGTGTTATAAGGACACTTGGCATGCCAGCAGCTGTTTTTGATGTACAAGTTACACAAAGCGACTCTTTTCACGAAAGTGGCATGGACGATATATCTTTTATGTTCTGCGCCAATGCTGGTGGAAAGACAGCTCCGGTGGAGAAAAACGCTTCTGGCGGTGAACTATCACGTATAATGCTGTCCCTTAAATGTGCCATGGCAGAAAAGACTTCACTACCTACAATAGTTTTAGATGAGATAGACACTGGTGTTTCTGGCGAAATAGCAGACCGCATGGGTTGCATAATGGAGCAAATGGGCAAGAGAATGCAGGTGATAGTGATAACGCATTTACCGCAGATAGCTGCTCGTGGCGATGTACATTTGAAGGTATTTAAAAAAGATGTGGACGGCACTACCACTTCCATGATAACAGAACTCTCCCCTGATGAACGTGTCAATGAGATAGCTGGTATGATTAGTGGCAGTAATGTGTCTGAGGCAGCTATGGTTCACGCCCGTGAATTATTGAAAAAAGAGTAGTTTTTTCTTTTTTTATTGTAGAGAAAACGAATAGGATGTACCATTTATGATTATTTTATAAAAAGAGTATAAATGTTATTATTCCAATGCACAAAAAGGCTTTTTTACTGAATTTTTGCGTACATTTGTAACGTTTTAACACATACATAACATCATGATATCATTTTTTATATGCCTTACTCTTTTAGTTGGGTCTTATTTTACATACGCTGTATATTTAGATAAAAAGGTTTTTGTGGCTGACTCCTCAAAAAGCGTTCCGTCTATAAATAAAAAAGATGATGTTGATTTTCTTCCAATGCCTATGTGGAAGACTTTTCTTATTCAGTTGCTTAACATAGCAGGGCTTGGCCCTATTTTCGGAGCTATCATGGGTGCTATGTACGGTCCGGTGGCTTTTATTTGGATAACATGTGGATGTATTTTCATAGGTGCTGTGCAAGATTATGCCAGTGGTATGATTTCTCTTCGCGAAGGGGGTATGTCTTTTCCTGAGATAGTTGGCAAATACATGGGTCCGTTAGTAAAACACATCATGAGATTTTCAACAATATTTCTGATAGTACTGGTGGGTGCTGTTTTTATGGTAGGTCCTGCTGGCATAATAGAGAGTATAAGTGGTATGCCAAAGACTATTTGGGTATATATCATATTAGTGTATTACATACTGGCTACCATGCTTCCTATTGATAAAATAATAGGACAAATATACCCTATTTTCGGAGCGGCTCTTATTTTTATGGCATTTGGTATTTTATATGTCATCACCACACGTGGATATGACATTCCAGAAATATCATTTGCCAATCTTCATAATATGAACATTCGCCCAGACAAGTTTCCAATATTTCCTACTCTTTTCATAACAATAGCTTGTGGCGCAATATCTGGTTTTCACGCTACGCAAAGCCCTATGATGGCTCGGTGTGTGAGAAACGAAAAGGAAGGTCGTCCTGTGTTCTTTGGTGCTATGATAGCCGAGGGCATTATCGCTCTTATTTGGGCTGCAATAGGAATGGCATTCTGGGGTGGCGTAGATGGTCTTAACACCGCAATGGCTGAACATGGAAACAATGCTGCTTGGGCCGTCAATAGCATAACCAACAGCACTATGGGAAAAGTAGGCGCATTGTTGGCTCTTTTGGGTGTGGTAGTAGCTCCTATTACCAGTGGAGATACAGCTTTTCGCAGTGCAAGACTTATGATAGCGGATATGTTAGGCATGGAGCAACATTCCATAAAAAAACGTCTATATATATGTGTACCGCTATTCATAGTAGGTTTTAGCATTACATTGATGCCTTTTGATGTATTGTGGAGATATTTTGCATGGGCCAACCAAGTTTTAGCAGCTATATGTCTGTGGACTATCACAGTATATCTTTTCATCAAAGACAAACAATATTGGTTAACTTTTCTGCCAGCTATGTTCATGACATTCATAGTTTCTTTTTACATCATGTTCTCCCCAGAAGGTTTTGCCACCGATTACTATTTAGCTATGGGCTGTGGCGGGGTATTCACTATCATGGTGAGCTACATAGTATTTTTGTATATGAAACGCGTGAAAAGCCGAATAAGACGAGGTATTGTTACTTTTAATTAGCGCAACGCATTAGATTTTTACTACTAAAAAAGCTAACTTACGGTAAAGAAAAAACCGTATGAAATGTTTTTTATGTCTTGTGCTGACAGCTCTGACAGCCATTTTACACGCTCAAACACCAGCTTCGCAAAAAGCGTTAAACGCCTATTCACAGCATAAATACGCCAACGCAATACCTCTTTTGCAGAGCGCTCTTTCTGTGGAAAAAAATGAAAATACCACAGCTATGCTACATTTTGCATTGGGCGAAAGCTACGCTCAAAACAGTATGTACGAGCAGTCATTACACCATTTTACCATAGCACAAGAAAAAAATTACGGACCAAAAACCACTCTTGAAAAAGGCAAAATAGAAAAAATATTAGGACAATACACCACCGCTCGCGCCACCATTTTACAATACATAGAAGAATCTCCCGAAGATGACTTGGCAAAAAAAATACTTGAAGGGATAGAAATGGCAGAAAAAATATCAAAACAAAAATCGCCATACACTGTAAATCAAATAGATGAAATAAACAGCACAGAAAGAGATTTTGCTCCATCACTGGATGAAAAAGGGAACTTGGTATTCACATCATCGCGCCGTGCCACAGACAAAGCATCGCAAGACCACCGTCAAGGTGAAGCATCCTCCACTCTATACATCAGCACATTACTATATAACCCCGACATTTCATCAGCCGGAAAATGGAGTATTCCCGTACCATTTGTTTTAGACGAAAACCGCACACCGCATCGTGGAGCTTCTTCCTTTTCCAAAAATGGCAAAGAAGTATATTTTACCCAGTGTGAAAACGCAGAACAAGGTATGGGGTGCGCCATAATGAAAAGCGTAAAGACATCAGATAGCACATGGAGCGCACCTGAAATAGTCATCAAGGCAGATAGTGGACTTACCGTAGGACACCCAAGCCTTTCTCCCGACGGCAATAAACTTTTCTTTTCTGCTCAGCGGAGTAAAAACTCAGATAAAGACATCTTTTTTGTGGTAAAAACAGACTCCACACATTGGAGCGCATGGCGAGAAATACCGTCGGTAAACACTTCATCAGATGAGCTTTTTCCCTTCATTGCAAATAATGGACGGCTGTATTTCTCATCTTCTGGACACGCAGGTATGGGTGGGCTTGACATTTTTTACAGTGATGAAAAAAACGGCATTTTCACCTCGGCAATAAACATGGGTACGCCTGTAAACTCCTCGGCAGATGATTTTTCATTTGTCATAACAGAAAAAGGGGACGGTTTTTTCTCGTCAAACAGAAACGGTGGCATGGGCAAGGACGATATATACCGAATGCGCCCTATTCCACACCTGTACGCCATTCAAGGTGTAGTGATAGATAACAAAACAGGACTTCCTCTGGATAATGCCACCGTGCGCATAGAAGGCTCAAATGGCAGTATAAACACCCTTTCTACCGATGCAAAAGGCATTTTCATAGCCTCGCCTAACATCATTTCAGAAGCTACCACTTATAAAATTACAGTGGACAAAAAGCACTACCTCATTTCTTCGTTTTCAGCCACCACACACGGGGTGGACGAGGAAGAATTTACCAACACACCCGAAGGAAAACTGCACACCACGCAGATAATAGCCGAGATAGACCCCATGACTAAACCGATAGTTCTCCCACGAATAGAGTACGATTTTGACCGTGCCACACTTCGTCCTGAGGGCAAAAAAGCATTGGATATCTTGGTGGTAACACTGGAAGAAAACCCGTCCATAGTGATAGAATTGCGCGCCCACACAGACCATAAAGGACTGGACGATTACAACCTTCGTCTATCTGATGAGCGTGCCAAAAGCTGTGTAGATTACCTCATTAGTCGTGGCATAGACCCTATGCGTCTTCGTAGTCGTGGTATGGGCGAAACCGAACCTTTTATCATTCCAATGTATTTCAAAAGCAATTTTGCCCCCGGAACAGTCCTTACCGAAAGTTATATTTCAGCTCTTAAAAGTCCTGAAAAAGACGAAGAAGCGCGCCAGTACAACCGCCGTACAGACTTCAAGGTTTTAGGTGAAATAGTACGCGAAGTTGCATCGGACTACACTCCTTTGGAACAAAAAAACATTGCCACAACGACAGATACTACCGTCAGTGCATTTGTTTCGCCCGTTATTACCTATAAAATAGACACGTTGCCAAAAACGTCATCCTCCACCGCTGTCATTGATAAGGAAAAAGAGAAAACAGCAGATAAAAAAGTGGAGTTTTACACCCTTAAAACAGGAGACAATTACGGTACAGTGGCTACTTTTTTTGGAATAACGAGTGAGGATTTGCGTGCCCTGAACGGTGGACTCAGAGGTATTTCTCCTTTTGAGGGCATGGTGCTAAAAGTATGTAAAACATGTGATTACGCTTCTTTTGACCGCACTCATCACCGTGTAGAAAGGGCAGAAAACACGCTGGAAAAGATACTCTTGGCAACTGGTATGAGCAAAGACGTCTTTCTTAACCTTAACAAAGGCTTTTCTGAAAAAGACATCCGAGCTGGGGTTTTAGTCATCATTTCAGAAAAATAAAACTTCAATATTATACTATTTTTAACAAAATATCACTACTTTTGTAGCTTAATAATTGTGGATGTTATATATAAATGAAGAAAGCGCAAATATTATTGCATTGCCCAGACCAGCCAGGCATAATAACTCAGGTAACCAATTTTATAACGGTAAATAAAGGAAACATAGTCTATTTAGACCAATATGTAGATAACGAGGAAAAAATATTCTTCATGCGTTTGGAATGGGAATTAGACAATTTTCTCATCCCTGCGGACAAGATAGCCGAATATTTTGACACCCTATATGCCAAAAAATACAACATGACATTTCGTGTGTATTTTTCCGATGTCAAACCTCGTATGGCTATTTTTGTATCCAAAATGTCTCACTGTCTGTACGATATGCTTTCTCGTTACACCGCTGGCGAATGGTGTGCCGACATACCTCTTATCATAAGTAACCACCCCGATATGGGCGATGTTGCCAAGAGTTTTGGTATTCCGTACTACATTTTTCCGATAACAAAGGATAACAAAACCGAAATGGAGGCAAAAGAAATGGCTCTTTTAAAAGAAAATAACATAGATTTCATTGTCTTGGCCCGTTATATGCAGGTTATCTCGGAAAATATGATAGAGAGTTACCCCAACCGCATAATAAACATACACCACTCTTTTTTACCTGCTTTCATAGGTGCAAAACCATATCAAGCGGCATATCAGAGAGGCGTAAAGATTATAGGTGCTACCAGCCACTATGTTACCACCGAACTGGATGCTGGACCCATCATAGAGCAGGATGTGGAGCGCATTACGCACAAAGATTCTGTAAATGAACTGGTAAGAAAAGGACGAGATTTGGAAAAAATAGTCCTTTCCCGTGCTGTGCGCAAACACATAGAACACAAGGTATTGGTGTACCGAAACAAGACTATCATTTTCAACTAACAGATATATTTAAAACAAAAATCCCGCGCCTGTGGCGCGGGATTTTTTATGAGCAAAGGTGGATTATTTCACATCCAATACCTCTATTTCAAATTTCAAAACTGCATTTGGTGGTATTACACCGCCTGCTCCGTACTGTCCGTATGCCAAATGTGGAGGAAGAATGACAGTAACTTTTTCACCTTTTTTCATCATTTGTAGTGCTTCGTCCCAGCCTGCTATAACACGTCCTGCTCCTACTGGAAGTGCAAATGGTTCATTGCGACGTACAGATGAGTCAAAAACACGTCCGTCAGGAAACATTCCTGTGTAGTGTACAGTGGCTGTTTGTCCTTTTTTGATAGTTTCGCCTGCACCTTGTTTGTCAGTGCGGATACGAAGTCCAGATGCTGTTTTGGTAAAACCTTCGGACATTTTGTCAAGCTCTTCTTCCATGCGTTTTTGAGCTGCCTGCATACGTTCTTGTTTCATCTGGTCAGCTGCGGCAAACACTTTTGGTGCATCAAAAGACTCTGCTTTTTCTCCTACGCGGATGATTTCTACTTTGTCCATTTTATCACCTTGCGCTATTTTGTTCACCACATCTTGTCCTTCTACCACGTGTCCAAAAATGGTGTGTTTGTCATCCAACCATGGTGTTGCCACGTGAGTTATGAAAAACTGAGAGCCGTTAGTGCCTGGTCCTGCATTTGCCATGGAGAGTACTCCTGGTGCATCATGACGCAAAGATGAGTCAAATTCATCATCAAAATGATAACCTGGACCACCTGCACCTGTGCCAGTAGGGTCGCCTCCTTGTATCATGAAGTCTGATATCACGCGGTGAAATTTGAGCCCGTCATAATATGGTTCGCCTGCTTTTTTGCTGCTGTTCTTGATACTACCTTCTGCCAAACCTACAAAATTGGCTACTGTTACTGGTGCTTTTTCAGCTTCTAACTGCACTAAAATATCGCCTTTGGTGGTGTGTATTTTAGCGTAAATTCCGTCTTGCATGTTTTATCTTTTTTTTTGATGTTATTTACTTTTTGAGTACCTCTATGTCAAAAATGAGGTCTGTATTGGCTGGAATAGGTCCTACTCCACGTTGTCCGTATGCCATATCAGAAGGCAGATATACTTTGGCTTTGCTACCAACTGGTATCACTGCTACTGCTTCATCCCAACCCTTAATGACTTGTCCTGCCCCAAGAGTAAACTCAAATGGTGTCCGTCCTTCGCTTAGTGATGAGTCAAATACTTTACCGTCCAAGAACATACCTGTATAATTAACACGGGCTGTCTCTCCTGCTTTGTAAGGTTTTCCTTTGCCTTTTTCTATATAAAGTATTTTTACTCCACTTGGCAATACTTCTGCTGTGGCAAATGTAGAATCTATCGTCGCTTTCAATGCTGCTGCTTTGGCTGCGTGTTCAGCTTCTATCTTTGTTTTTCCTTCTGTAAATGCTTTTACAGCGTCCCATTTTTCTGCTGATTTACCTTTGCGGACTATGACTACTTCTTTTATCTTGTTGCCTTGGTTTACCATTTTGACTTTGGCAACATCGGCAGTATCTACCAATTCTCCGAAGATGCTGTATCCTCCGTCAAGCCATGGTGTTTCGGCTTCTGTGATGTAAAACTGTGAACCGTTGGTGTCTGCTCCTGCATTTGCCATAGCGATAACTCCTGCATGGTGTTTTACTACGTCTGATACTTCATTTGGGAACTGATAACCTGGTCCGCCTTCGCCTGTACCCTTAGGGTCTCCGGTTTGTATCATAAAATCACGTATCACGCGGTGGAAAACCAGTCCGTCATAGTATTTTTTTCCTTGGTATGCTGGGTCTATGCCTTCTGTCATGGTTCCTTCTGCCAACGCCACAAAGTTTCCTGTGGTCATAGGAGTGTTTACGGTGTCAAGTTTGAGCAAAAGCTCTGGTCCTTTTTCCACTTTTATGTCTGCATATATTCCATCGGGCAATTTTGAATATTTGCCACATGAAGACAACGACACTACGCATAGTGCTAAAATGATAGTTTTTAATGTTTTCATATCTTTTATTTTATGATTAATTCCAAAGTGTAAAGTTAAACATTTTTTTGACTACTCATCATTTTTTTGGGATTACAAAAAAAGGAGTGTACACTTTCTGGCTGGTGTTTTTCACTCTGTCCCTCAGCACGAATGAAAAAGAGACCGTATCATTATGACGTTCAGACACATTGATATCATAGACTATATCTCCTTTTGCCATAGTTCCACCGGGTACATATCCGCCCAAAGGAGGCAAAACAGAATTGTAATTGACATCACTGCGTAGTACTTTGGCTGTTTTCCCTTCAAAATACTCCACCAAAAGACAGTAATACTCTTTCTGCATTATCCGCTCATACAACTGAACAAGCTGTTCATATTTTGACATCAAAACAGGGTAAAAACTCACATCGTCAAAAGGAACGAACGTTTCATCGGGAAAATATCTGGAATAAAATATCTTTTGAGTGTTAATATAATATTTGTTTAGCTCAGGATAAACGTCAGACGTATCGGCATTGGTGTATGAGGTCATAGGGGCTACTGGCATGGTTGGAAAAGACTGATACTGTTCATCTGTGCTCCACCCTATATCCCCAGATGCGTCTGTAAACGCCAGTGTGATAGTACAATAGCTCACATACGTAGAGCTATCCAAAGAAGACTGTTTGTACATGATACTTGCATCTTTAAAAGAAAGAGTGGGTGCTGTATCATCATTCATAGAGCCTTTTTGGCATGAATAGGCGGTAAACAAAAGGATGAGTATGCTGAAATGTCTCATTTGCCGTGGGTTAGTACATAAAAATAGTGTTTTTTAGGACACCTAAGCTTATTTTTAGATTATAAAATATTAAAAATAACTACCTTTGTAAACCAATATATAAAGGTGTCATTTTTATCAATGGACTTAAAAAAGTATTTAGACAGCATTTTTTCTCTCAAAACCACAACCGAGGACGATTTTAACGAATTGTCCCTGCGTGCATTTGACTACCAAAGCAAAAACAACCCTGTGTACGCTCGTTACATGGATTTGCTGGGTATAAAACCCGCCGAGGTGGACTCTGCCGAAAAAATACCTTATTTGCCTATTCAGTTTTTCAAAACTCAGGAAGTAAAAACTGGGATTTTTACACCAGAGGTTACTTTTCTATCCAGCGGGACTACTGGTATGAGCCAAAGCTGTCATTATGTGCGCTACATGTACGTGTACACCAGCAGTTATAAAAACGGTTGGAAATATCACTATGGCGACATAAAAGGAAGTCTTGTTTTGGCACTTTTACCTTCTTATCTGGAACGCAAAGGCTCATCTCTGATAGAAATGGCGCAAGGTCTTATAAACGACAGTCAAAACCCCCAGAGTGGTTTTTTCCTTTATCAACATGATAAGCTGTTCCAAATATTGGAAAAAGCAATAGCAAAAGGTGAAAAAATCATTCTATTGGGTGTGTCATTCGCCCTTTTGGATTTTGTGGAAAAATACCATATCAACCTGCCAGAAGATGCAATAGTTATGGAAACGGGAGGTATGAAAGGGCGCCGAAGAGAAATGATACGCGAAGAACTGCACGGGATACTCAAAGAAGGTTTTGGTGTACAGCACATACATTCAGAATACGGAATGACAGAAATGCTTTCTCAGGCATATTCCAAAGGCGAAGGCGTTTACAGTGCTGTGCCATGGCTCGGAGTGCGTCTTAGAAGTACATCAGACCCGCTGTCTTTGCTGCCAAAACATAGCCTTCACCGTGGAGGAATAAACATAACAGACCTTGCCAATATACACTCCTGCTGTTTTATAGCCACACAGGACATAGGTAAACTACATCAAGACGGTACTTTTGAAGTACTGGGACGTTTCAGTAGTAGCGATGTGCGCGGGTGTAACTTAATGGTATCTCAATTATGATTTTTTTACAATGAAAAAAGCCTTTATCATACTCTTATTATTTTTTCCTCTTTTCTCCATAGCAAACCCTGATATGATAAAAGCGGAAAAAGATAGCCTTTTGCGCTTAGCCCGCAAAGGGGATATCTCTGCTCAGAGGAAGGTAGGAATCATTTATTACACTGAAAACAACTACGTGTACGCTCTTCGCTGGCTTGAAAAAGCATTTCAAAAAAGAGACGCAATAGCAGCTTATTATATAGGGCAGATATATATCAATGGATATCACTCAGCCTATGACCAGTGGGATGACTCACAAAGCAAGCAAAGCATAGCCTTAAAATATTTTGATGCTTCGGCAAATATGGGCTATCCACAAGCCCAGTACATAGCAGGAGTGGCTTTTTACAATGGCAACGGCATTAAAAAAAACGAATATCTCGGTCTGAAATACATAAATACTGCCGCTCAGTCTGGTAATCCAGAGGCTATATCTTTTCTCAAAAACCACAACGAAAATATAGACAACACTACTTCTTCCCCACAGAAATCCGCATTTTCAAATGCCGAATCTGGCAATCCTATCCAGCAATACCGCATGGGATATATGTATTACAAAGGTCAGGGAGGAATGGTACAAGACATGAAAAAAGCACTCTATTGGTTTGATTTGGCAGCCAAAAACGGTGTTGCCGAAGCTGCTTTTTACCTTGCCACACTGTACAGCAGTCCAGAAAAAGGTATTCCTACGGACTACAACAAAGCTATAAAATGGTATTCCTTTGCAGCATCACACTCCATAGCCGAAGCTCAGTATAACCTCGCTCTTATGCTCATGAAAGGAGAAGGTACTCCCCAAGACTACCGCATGGCTGCTTATTGGTTCTCAAAAGCGGCAGATGCTGACTATACCGATGCGCAAGGAAATTTAGGTTACCTTTATTACCGCGGATTTGGAGTAGAAAAGGAGATGAACACAGCCATGCAATACTTGGAAAAAGCAGCAGAAAAAGACAACGCAGCTGCTCTTTACACCATTGGCGTGATTTATTACAATGGGGATAACGGAGAAAAAGACCCTTCAAAGGCATTTGAATACATCACTCGTTCTGCTAACACTGGTTATCCTGTGGCGATGTACGCTCTTGGGTATTTGTACAGTCAGGGTGAAGGCATCCCTCACGATGATGAAAAAGCTAACTTGTGGTATGCCCGTGCTGCCCAAAAAGGCTACACAAAGGCTGAAAAAGCTATGACGGTACAGATGTAATCAGTGGCGAGAAAACCACGTTATCTGCCTTTTGGCATAATTACGGCTGTTTTGTTTTACATTTTCTATGGCTTGCTCCAAAGATATTTTACCGTCAAAAAAGTCAAAAAACTCGCGATAGCCTACACTCTGCATAGCATTGCAATGGCGGTAAGGCATAAGGGTTTCTACTTCGTGAAGTAGTCCTGCCTTTATCATCATATCCACTCTCAGGTCTATTCTTCGGTATAGAACATCGCGAGGCATTTCAATATTTATCTTCTCTATCAAAAAAGGACGGGACGCTTTTTTCACCCCTAAAAAAGATGAGTACGGCTTTCCTGTACTCAGACATATTTCCAGCGCACGTATCACTCTGCGAGGATTTTTAACATCCGCTTTTGAGTAATAATCGGGGTCTTTTTCCTTTAACATATCTTGTATAGCACTCAGTCCTTTTTCTGCAAAAACATCATTGAGATATTCCCGCACCGAAGAACTAACCTCTGGAAAATCATCTATTCCCTGCTCCACCGCCTGCAAATAAAGTCCCGAACCACCTACCAAGACCACGTTTTTGCCTCGGCTGTGTATCTCTTGTATCTTTTCCATAGCATCGTTTTCGTATTCGCCAACAGAATAGTCTTTTTCCACAGGAAGATGACCTATAAAATGATGAGGCACAGCAGAAAGTTCCATGTGAGAAGGTTTGGCGGTACCTATGTTCATTTCACGGTAAAACTGGCGGGAGTCAAAAGATACTATTTCTGCATTCCACGCCAATGCTTTTTCTATTGCCAATGCTGTTTTGCCACTGGCGGTAGCTCCGATTATGGCTATTATCTTGTATTTTTGGGTGCTGGTCATTAGTTAAAAGTCTTGATTGCAAATGTACGATTTTCTATGTATTTTTGTAGACAATACTCGTTATGAGTAAAATATCTGACCATGAAGAAAAATTACAAAGAACATCTCAGTCAAATAAAAGCCTTTGTCTTTGACGTTGACGGAGTTATGACAGACGGCACTGTAACAATATACCCCACTGGCGAATTTATCCGTCAGATGAGTGTAAAGGACGGATATGCCATGCAGTTGGCTATAAAACGAGGACTGCGCATCATAGTTATAACAGGAGGCAGAGACCAGTCCATAAGCATACGTCTTAACCGTCTTGGTATCACAGACATAGCTTTGGACACACACAACAAATTGGAATGTTTACATAGGTATTCTGAACTCTATGATATTTCTTTTGACCAGATGCTCTATATGGGAGATGATGTTCCTGATATAGAACCTATGCGTGCGATAGGCATATCGGCTTGTCCAGCAGATGCTTGTACAGACGTGGTTGCTATTTCTGACTACGTATCGCCTATGGGTGGAGGAAAAGGAGCTGTCCGAGACATAATAGAACAGACTCTGCGCGCACAAGGCAAATGGCATGAGGAGGACTTTAAAAATTATAACGCTTAATGTCAAAAACAGATAACAGCCTTTGTGTGGCTCTGAAAGGCAAAAATATTATATTGGCATCGAGTTCTCCACGAAGACGAGAATTTTTCGCTGCCCTTGACATACCTTTCAGTGTAAAAAGTCCAGATGTAGATGAGTCATACCCCTCTACACTACATGGAGCGGATGTTGTGGAATACATAAGCCGTGTAAAAGCTCGTGCTATTAGTCTCAATGAAAACGATATAGTCATCTCAGCCGATACCATAGTATGCGTAGATGACATCATTTTAGGTAAACCAAAAGACGCCGACGATGCCATAGAGATGATAACACTCCTTTCTGGAAAAACACACCAAGTGATAACAGGGGTAACCATTCGTAGTTGTGAAAAAGAAATGACTTTTAGCCAAAAAACAGAAGTAACATTGGCTACTTTGGATAAAAAAGACATAGCTTTTTATGTGGAAAAATACGCTCCAATGGACAAGGCTGGCGCTTATGCCATTCAGGAATGGATAGGTGAAATAGGCATTACCAACATCAACGGTTCTTACCACAATGTGGTTGGTATGCCGATGGCGCAGGTGTATTCGGCACTGAAAGATTTTGTAAAATAGGATAAAAATCGCACCTTTGCACTCAATTATGGCAAGACTAATAGCTTTGGATTACGGCAAACAAAGGGTGGGTATAGCTCACACGGACGATATGCAGATAATAGCATCGCCCCTTTGCACCCTTTCACCAGAAAAGACATTGTCTTACCTTAAAAATTATGCAGAAGAAAACGCGATAGAGACTATTGTAGTAGGTATGCCACACCACACATACAGCACTGACGCTGTGGTAGATGTGGAAAAAGACATTTTATCTTTCATCTCTACCCTGCAAAAAGCATTGCCTGAGATACCAGTAGAACGTTTTGATGAGCGTTTTACCTCTAAAATAGCAGTAAGTGCGCTCATTAGTGGAGGTATGAAAAAGAGCAAACGCGCTCAAAAAGGTGAATTGGACATGACCAGCGCTACCATCATTCTGCAAGATTATATGCGTTTTAATGAAAATAGAATAAAATAAATATACATTATGATATTACCTATAACAGCATACGGCGATCCTGTTCTGAAAAAGACATCTGTGGATATAGATGCTTCATACCCAGAACTTAGCACTCTTATAGCCAATATGTTTGAAACCATGGAAGAAGCTGACGGCGTTGGTCTGGCAGCTCCTCAGGTAGGGCTTGACATACGTCTGGTGGTTATAGATGCATCTCCTATGGCAGAGGACGAAAATATTTCAAAGGAAGAAAAAGCATTTTTAAAGACATTCAAAAAAACACTCATCAACCCTCAAATGCTAAACGAATGGGGCGAACCTTGGGCTTATGAGGAAGGTTGCCTTTCTCTGCCTGGGATACACGAAAAAGTTTTTCGTCCTGGTAACATCCGCATAAAATACATGGATGAAAATTTTGTGGAACACGAAGAGGAAATAACAGGACTGGCTGCCCGCGTTGTACAACACGAATACGACCATTTGGAAGGTCTCGTTTTTACAGACCACCTCTCCCCTCTTACCAAACGTATGCTTCAAAAACGCCTTCAAGGCATAGGCGAAGGACGCGTTCATGTGCGCTACCCTATGCGTTTTCATCGCTGGAAAAAATAGAATAACTAACAAAAATATATTAGTAAAAAATGAAATTGACAAACATTCTTGCCATATCTGGCAAACCTGGATTATATAAACTATTAGGACGTACCCGTGGCGGTGTGATAGTAGAATCCATAGCTGAGAAAAAACGTATGCCTATATCTGCTACCAACAGCATTAGCGCATTGGAAGAAATAGCCATGTACACCGATACAGACGAACTTCCTATCCGCGAAATAATGCGCCGAATAGCTGAAAAAGAAAACAACGGTGCCGCTCCTTCTGCCAAAGCAGACCCAAAAGAGCTAAGAGAGTATTTTGCTCAGATAGTACCAGATTTTGACCGAGACCGCGTGTACGATGCTCACATCAAAAAGCTCATCCAATGGTACAACATCCTACAAGCTGCCGATATGGTATCTAAGGAACACGAAGACGAAGAGCAAACTGAAACAGCAGAATAATCATCAACATAAGGGTCTTTTTCAAGACCCTTTTTTTAACCTATAACTAATCATGGACATCTTTGTTACCATTGGGGTGTATCAAGATAAAGACGATGCTCCCGAAGTATTTGAAATAAAAGTTCCAGCATTGCCTCGGGTAGGTGATAAGATACTTCTAAACTCAGAAATGAGGGATGAGGCAGAGAAAATGTGCAAACTGTGGGGTTTTCCTCAGGGTACAGAACTTAACTACGTGCGCTGTGTTGCCTATCAAGAAGATGCGTTATATCCCATTGTGATGCTATCCTTCAATCATTTGATTTTCAAAGTGATAAATATTATAACACCAGAGAACGAAAGCATCAGTATGTTGGTCAGGGACATTCCAAAGCAAGGAGACAACATTTTCCTACCAGATAAAAGAGTTTTCCGAGTGCAAGATTTTACTTATGACACAAATGGCAACATTTTTTGCACTCTTGCTGATGATGAACACTACGAATACCCACAGAGATTTGTCCGTGGTAGTGTTGATGCCAAAATATTCAACAAAGTACCAGTAGAAATAGTAAACAAATAGTTTTCTTATAAAACAAAAAAGCGCACCCGTATGGGTGCGCTTTTTTTATGGCAAAATTTCTATATTTTCAAAAGCGAAGAGAAAGGACTTTCCACGTTATCTTCATTTATAAGAGTTACAGCGTAGTAGCCAGTGGATGACACCGTAAACTTATTATCTGACGTTACAGCAACTGGTGTGGCAAGATTTGCAGTTGAAATGTTATACACCACCGCACGTAGTCCATCTGCTGGTTTTGTCCATGTTATGACCTTTCCTTGTGCAGATACTCCCGCTGGAGCTGAGGGGTCTTGGAGTGTTTTACGTCCCATGAACGGTACAGGGGAAGGTTTTTTGTAATAAGAGCCAAAAGAAGATAAGATATTTAACTTATTGGCTTTGAAAGAATTAGAATTGTATAAAAAACTACCTACTATGTTAGATGTGGAACGTACAGTACTTATTTGCAGTGCCAATTCATCCAATGAGCGGTATGCTGTGGTAGAACTTCCACTTTCAAAACGGTAAATGCCGTGTCCTATTATAACAGGAACGTTGTACATATGAGAAGCCCACCATTGTGCCATTTTCACAAAAGGCTGTGCTGTGCTGGTAGATGCGTTGTATAGCTGTGGTGCCATGTAATCCACATATCCTTTTTCGCACCACAGACGAACGTCGGCATAAAGGTCGTAATAATTGGTAAGTCCTGACGATGGCGAACCATTAGCATCTTGGCTGGCGTGTTTCCATGTACCGAATGGGCTGACACCGAATACTATATCTGGGCGTT
Organism: Flavobacteriales bacterium; assembly: GCA_028709885.1. Lineage (GTDB taxonomy): Bacteria > Bacteroidota > Bacteroidia > Flavobacteriales > UBA1820 > Merdimorpha. Next base: position 1,931 of record JAQUTH010000003.1, on the reverse strand, counting down.
TAGATACTATGAGTTCGTGTACTTCTTTCATAGCTTGTGTAACGTTGTCTCTGCGCCAATCTCCAATGGAGGCAAATGCTTTTCCGTATTTGGCGTACTCTGCCTGGTCATCCAGCGATGCTCCCGTTTCTGCATACGGGTAGAAATAATCGTCAAAATGAAGTCCGTCTATGTCATATTTGGTTATCACTTCGTCTATCACGTCAATGAGGTATTTGCGCACTTCGGGTAGTCCCGGGCGTAGTAAGCGGAGTTTTGCGCCGTAGTCCAGAGTGTACTCAGGGTGAGTGGCGTAAATGCTGTTTGGTGCTGGTGTGTAGTTGTATCTATCGGCTGATACGCGGTATGGATTCATCCATGCGTGAAATTCCATTCCTCTTTTGTGTGCTTCGTCTATAAGAAAACGAAGAACGTCATATCCGGGGTTTTGTCCTTGTGTGCCAGTGAGCCACTGACTCCATGGTTCTATTTCCGAAGGAAAAAAAGCATCGGCTGTGGGGCGTATCTGTACTATTACAGCATTGATGTTGTAAGTTTTGAAAAGGTCAAGATAGTCTATGTATTGCTGTTTTTGAGTGGCAGCATCTTTGCTCCATGGCCAGTCCACTGAGAATACTGTTGCCATCCATACGGCGCGTATTTCACGGTTAGCTTTTTTCACTTTGGTGATCTCTGGTGCTGTGGGGGTTGGGTCTACGGGTTTTACAGGGTCGTCTCCTGGTTTTATGTCCTTACTACAAGAGGCTAAGAACATCATCATTGCCATGATGGCGATGTAAAAGATTTTTTTCATTTTAATTAGTGCTTGTTATAGATTATAAAAATAGTAGTTTCACAGAAAAATGATTAAAATTCAGGAGGCATATCGTTCAGCTGAGCCTGAGTAAAGACAGGACCATCCTTGCACACGTACATATGCCCCACATTACAACGTCCACACTTACCCACACCGCACTTCATACGGTTTTCCAGTGTAGTGTAAATATTTTCATCGGCAATGCCCAGTTTTTGAAGCACTGGCAAAGTAAATTTTATCATAATAGGAGGACCGCACACTATCGCCACGGTGTTTTCGGCAGAAAGACCACACTCACCAGCCACAGTAGGGACAAAACCTACACGACCTTTCCAGTCAGGAGTCTGGCCACCAGGGTCAACAGTGGTGATAAGATTAACATCGGGACGCTCAGCCCATTCTTTCAGTTCATCCTTGTAAACCAAATCGTTCACCGTCTTAGCACCGTAAACTATGGTTATATCTTTGTATTTATCGCGCTCATCCAGAGCATTTTGTATAACGCAACGCATAGGAGGCAACGCTATACCACCAGCTATGAAAATGAGATTTTTACCCTCCCATTTTTCCATAGGGAAAACATTGCCAAAAGGACCGCGGAAACCCATTGTATCGCCCTGTTCCAAACGTGAAAGAGCCGATGTAACACGCCCAGCCTGACGAAAAGTACATTCCACATATCCTTTTCTGGTAGGTGAAGACGCTATGCAAAAAGTACATTCGCCCTCGCCAATGGCAGAATATTCAGCAAACTGACCTGCACGGAAAGAAAAGTTTTTTTCATCCTCTTCATTCTGAAAACGCAAACGAAGTGTCTTAACTCCCGGAGCTTCCACAGTTACCTTATCCACAGTCATTAGGTAAGGCAAGTATATATTTTTTTCTGTATCCATTTTTCTATTTTTTATCTATTGAAATAAGATGCTCTTTTATGTTCATATCCACAGGACATGCACGACTACAACGTCCACAACCAGTACAACCTAATGACTGCTGACGAAGTGGAATATATGAAAATTTGTGCAAAAGACGCTGACGCCAACGTGTAGCCTGAGTAGGACGTGGATTATGCCCCGAAGTATGAAGCGTAAACTGCGCAAAACCACACGAATCCCAGCAACGAAGACGCTCCCCC
>JAQUTH010000089.1 GCA_028709885.1 Flavobacteriales bacterium | reverse complement strand
GTGATCAATGCGAAAGACCTTATCGTTTATAAAAATGCTGCTCCCGACTTTTTCATGATGTACCTTCAACCTTTAAGTTTACACCCGGTAATGGTTGGTTTGACTGGTCCACAACCACTCCTGATATTTGTTTTGTTTGCGCAAAAGCAAATACCGAGCATAAAGCAAAGAGTACCATTAGTATTTTCTTCATATCTAAAAAATAATATTTGAGTTAATATTTTTTCAACTTTTTTATTAACTATACCGATGTACACAGTACACCTTTTTTTAGTCGTTCGCCTTCATAGAAGGACTTTTTTTCAGTTTTCACGGCTGTTTTTTGCCATCAAACATGAGCTTTATACATCATTTTTAGTCCTTTCACATTTTTTTAAGTTTAAGTTATAAATTATTTAATATTCCTTTACAGCCGTGTATAATGGCTTTTTTGCATACTTTTTTAAACTCAAAATAGGCATTTGAAGTGTTCAAAACCATTAATTAAGTTTTTTATGTATATAGTAGCTAATTTATATAAAATTTTATTAATTGGAAGTTATTGGGCAAATTTTTTATGTACAAAATACACAAATAACACTTTGATGCTAAAAAAAATATTACTAACAATTTGATTACGTGTTTGTTGAGAATACAAAAAACGACATTTAATGCAAATGTTAAAGTTTTAAACACGAACTTTTGGTACACCATAAGTCCTTTTGAACATTTCTAAAAAAAATACTTTTATAGTAACCTTACCTTCTTTTATTTGCCCTTATATTTATATAATGGTGTTCAGAGTACATCATTATCATAACTATTTATTATGATACAGTAATATTTACCATTAGTTATATTTATATTAGCCGTATATCTTTGCACCAAACAAATGACACTAAGATGAAGCCCGCAATAAAAGAAAAATACATTCGCATTATTTTCGTACTCCTAATGGTGCTGTGCATAGTACCAGGCGCAGACCTCCAACCTTTTCTATCACCTCCGTTAGCATTACTATTAGGGGTTATAGTAGCCAACACGATTGGAAATCCATTTGACCGCCTGAGCAGTGCAGCTGTAAAACTCCTTTTAAAGGTATCTATCGTAGGACTCGGTTTTGGCATTCATGCCGAAAAAGCCATGCAAGCAGGTAGCAAAGGCATTGTGCTAACTATTTTTAGCATCGCAATGACTCTGACATTGGGTTATTTTTTAGGAAAAAAACTAAAAATGGACAAAAAGACCTCTTATCTCATTTCAGGAGGCACATCTATATGTGGCGGTAGTGCCATAGCAGCTATTAGCCCACTGGTAAAAGCTGATGACAGTCAGATAAGCATTGCCTTGGGTACTGTTTTTATTCTCAACGCTGTGGCTCTTTTCGTTTTTCCTCCATTAGGACATCTTTTGGAACTATCACAACAAGAATTTGGCACATGGGCTGCCGTAGCTATTCACGATACAAGCTCGGTAGTAGGGGCTGCTGCTGCATATGGTCATGATGCTGAGGCTACCGCTACCACACTAAAACTGGCGCGTGCTCTGTGGATTATACCTTTGTCATTTTTCACTCTGTGGTTATTTAAGACAAAAGGTGCAAAAGTTAGTATTCCTTGGTTCATCCTGCTCTTTGTGGTGGCAATAGGCATAAATACTATTTTTCCACAGTTCACCACTATATATAAAGGTGTAAACATTGCTGCTCATCAAGTATTGATTCTAACTCTTTTTCTAATTGGTGCAGGTCTTTCACGCACAAAACTGAAAAATGTGGGGATTCGCCCTTTGATTTTGGGGATATGTCTGTGGGTAGTAATATCAGTGGTATCTCTTTCGGCTATTCTTTTTATTTAGGATATAAAAAAATGAAAAGAGCGGGCAAAGCCCGCTCTTTTTTTAAATATACATAATATTTTAATAACTTTTTATTATATTACATAATATTTATTTATATTTGCAGCTATAAAAATATATTATATAACATAACTAAAAATAATTAAAAATGAAAAAAACACATTTATTAGCTCTAATAGCTATTCTTTCCTTTATGTTTTCCTTTAATGCAAATGCACAAAGTTGGACTGTCTCTGGTGAATTTTCTTTTTGGCACGAAAAAGGAAATGATAATAATTCTTTTGGTATTGGGCCAAATTTGAGATACAATTTTAACAAGCATTGGGCATTAGGCTCATCCATAGGATATTACAATGAATCTAATCCATCATCCAACATTTTAACATTTTGTCCTTACGCAAGATTTACATATTTCCGAAAAGACATCCTATTTCTTTATTTAGATGGCGGTATTGGTTTGGCTTTTTTAGATGAGAAAGGATTTAAAGCTGGTATCAATCCGGGAGTAGGTATAAAAATGGGAGGAAATTTTGCTCTATCTGCTAAATTAGGTTTTATAGGGTATAAAGAAAATTATTTCGGAGATGGATATGGGTTATCATTTAAGTCTTCCGATTTGACCATGTGTCTATCATACACTTTTAATTAAACATAAAAAAGCCTCGCCAATGGCGAGGCTTTTTCATATCATTTATTTATTTGACGAAAAAATCAAGTATCTTACCTATAAACTCGGTACGCTCGCTTTCAGAGCAGATGGTCTCAATAGGAAAACCTACAACCACTGTCTTATAGTCATTTCCGTTATAAGCAACAGCAGCACTTATATTATTTTCGCTGTAACGCATTATGCTGTACGCTTTTTTACCTACTGGTGTTATTCCGTCAGGAGATTCTACGCAATACATTTTGGTATTTGGTTCTGCGGCAAAAGTGTATTTTCCTCCCAAATACCCCAAAGGTGTAGTTGTAGGCTGTACACGTCCTGTACGGGCGGCGCTGTCCGTCATCCAACGGTATTTTAGTACTTTGGTAGCAAAATCCATACCTTCGGTGTCTTTCTTAAAGCCCTTTTCGCTATCCCAAACATCTGTACCTACATAAGCTCCACTGATAAGAATATTGCCTCCATTTTGGGTATATTCTGTTATTGCTTTTATTAACTCAGAGGTATAAACAGGAAAGTCTATTCTGTCCCTATTATGACCAAGCACACTTTGGCGTTGTTTTCCCATGATAATATCTACCACTTTGTACTTTTTCAAATCAACATTTTCCTTTTCTACTGCCTTACGAGAACAAGACACAAAAGAATACCCTTTTTGAGCCATAGCAAGTCCATGCACCTGAGGATAATCAAATGTATTACCAGCTATGACCATAGTTTCATAATCTCCGTCCGATGCACCAAAACCAGCACTATCATCATCCATCCATGGTATGTTTCTGCGAAATTCGTGCTGTGAACCGATATAAGAAATATCCTTGATGTAAGGTACTCCATGGTCTTTTCCGTCTTGAAAACCTGCAAAAGTACTATCTGGCGATGCAAAACTCTGTGGAGCCGAAACGCGGTCAAAACCATTTACTATCATCACCATACCTTTTTCATTCACTGCACGGTAAGCCGAAAGTATCTCAGAGTCAAAACTCTCTCCTCCTGCATTAACGGCGGTTACTTTATAAGAATATATCTGTCCCGGTGTTACACTAACTGTGTATTCTGTGTTTTTAACCACCACTCCTGCATCAAAAGCACCTCCGTCAACACGGGTGTAAACTATATACGATGTTGGTTTTGCGGTAGCTTCCAAAGAATCTTCCACTGGTGTCCACGCTAATTTAACTTTGTCATTTGCCACAAATTCAGTAGAAAAACCTTCCACAGGTAGTGGCTGTACCACGTATGGTCTTCCTGACTGACTTGCCAAAAATTTCAACATACCTTTGTAAATGGCACGTGAAACAGTAAAACGGAAACGTGGGTCAAGACCAAAACGCATATCCGAGAAATTCTGGTGAGACAGTAGTTCCAAAAGAGCGGCTGGTTCTTTTGGAGTGCGGCTTTCGGCATAGTTACCATTCATCAACTGGCGGCGTGTCCACTGAGGGTCTGCCGTAGCGCGAATATCGTCCACTATCTGAGTCTGGATAATATCTGCCACGTTTCTGTTGGCATAGCGAGAGGTTCCATTAGGAAAAGTAGTTTTATCATCACTCTTCAACGTGTATATCATCAACGTACCCACTATGTCATCTCCATACTTAGTTCCTGCATCTGTATGAAATGCAAATGACATATCAACTGGTATGCCGAGTCCTTTTTCATCAGGATTGGCTTGTGTGCCACCCAAAAGATAATTGACCCACGGGCCACGTCCACCGTAATCGTCTGTATAATCCTGTCCGTCAAAACGAGAATACACACTGGAAGGGAAACCAGCCCACTGCATGAAATATCGCGCACCTTCGGTAAAACGAGGATAGCCGCTTATAATAGGCTCAGGTGTGTAACCGTCCTCTACCAATGCTCGGCGAGCATCACCTGCCACTTTTGATGTGTCTTTGGCTGGGGTGCGGGCTATATTTCCCATACCTCCACCTATTTTAACAGCATCGGCGGTTATTATGCGTCCTTCCTTACCACTTTTATTGGAAAGTTCTATCTTGGCATCATTTCCTTTTGCAAAGTCAAATGTTCCAAGATATATCCACGTTCCTCCGCCCATAGTTTGGTTTACCCTAAAAGATGTTTTTCCACCCTTGTGATAAACTGTGTAAGTAGCATCTGTGGCACTCTGTGGCAATGTTTTATAAGAAACGTACACGGCATACTGACCTTCTTTGTCAAACGTAGGATTCCATGTAGCTACACTTTCTGCTCCTTTTGCTATGGTGCTTACCTGACGATATGAACCCATGGTAAAAGGGTTTTCGCCTTCGGTGTAGTATTTTTTAGGATTGGCAAAACCTGTGCTATCTCCTTTTGCCCATGAATATTTGCCATTTTTTTCAAAATAACCACTCATGGCATCGTTATCTGCTATAACCTCTTCGGTTTGGGTGTCTCTCTCACGTGGCAACATCACAACAGCTCCTGCGCGTTCAAGCATAGGTACCAAAAATGGCAAGACGTAACTTTGGGTGTAAAGGTCTTCTACCGTCTGAAAAATACGGGCGCGCTGCCATTCCCAACGGAGAAGTTTCTGTTCGTAATAATAACCATGACTTTGCCATAGTGCTATGTGCTTACCCGAAAGACCTTCCAACGGCGTATATGGTCTGTCCAAAGGTGTTACCAGCTGAGTGGCATTTGCTTTGTTTTTAGACGTTTTTGCTTTTTTGGTAGTGTTAAAAAAAGAAGGTACTAAATCATTTATTTCTTTGCCTTCGCATACTATTTTAATGTCAGCGTTAGGGGCTGTGGCTTTTAGTATGGAGTATACATGGTCGCAGCTCTCCTTACGCAAGGCGTACTGAGCCATAGTAGGAGCATAATAAACAGTGGTTGTTTTGGCATTTTGCCGAATGGAATCCACTCTGACCTTGCCTATGTAACCCATAGACGGTCCGTTCTTTTCCCTCAAATACGAGGTAATAGTGTCATTCTGCGCACGTATGGAAGTAGTATCCACATTTTGTGCTACTGCCACAGTCAAAGAACATACGGTGGCAAATACTGTGTTGATGAGTTTTTTATTCATATATCGTAGTATAAATTGTTTTGAATATTTCTGCAAAGGTAGTGAAAATGCTTTCACATTATGACGTATAAAAAATGTATTATCCACTATCAAAATGCTCCACAGATAATAGTTTTTTTTGATAAAAAACGACAGAAAAATACCTATCTTTGCATTTATGTTAGGTGAAAATATCATAGGGAACACACACATTCGCACCCTTTTGGGAAAAACCATAGAAGAGGGACGGATAAGTCATGCTCAGTTATTTGTAGCACCTGAGGGCATAGGAGCTCTCGGCATAGCAATAGCTTACGCTTGTGCTGTTGTAGGGGTGGAGGAAAAAAACGTCTTTTCCACGCCTGACATTCATTTTGCCTACCCTGTAAACACCAACAAAACCATAAAAAAAGACCCTACCTGCGCTCTTTTTGCTCCACTATGGCAAAAATTTGTAACCGAAACTCCTTATGCTGGACTTAACGACTGGTACTCCATGATGGAGATAGAAAACAAACAAGGACTCATAGGTATTCGTGAGGCGGACAGCATAAGCTCGGTACTATCCTTAAAATCTTTTTCAGGAGGATACAAAGTGATGATAATATGGCACGGTGAAAAAATGAACACCGAAGCTGCCAACAAACTGCTAAAACTAATAGAAGAACCAGCCGAAAAAACCCTCATCATCATCATAACCAATGATGCAGGAGCCATACTACCTACCATATCATCCCGCACACAGGTGGTCAATTTTCACCCTCTCAAAGAAGACGAGATAGCCACTTATCTGGTAGAACAGTACGGCATAGACCAAAAAGACGCTACCACATCTGCTTTTGCAGCCGAAGGAGACATGGGACGAGCCATAAGCATCATTCGCAACGGAGGACATTCCAATGCCTACGCAGAACTCTTTGTTCGCTTTGTACGGGCAGCATTCATGGCAAAAAAACACCCAGAGGAGCTCAACAACATTCTCGCTTGGGCAGATGAAGTATCAAAACTTTCACGGGAAAGCCAAAAACAATTCATCAGCTATGCTTTTGAAATCATCCGTGAAGCTTTAATGCTCAACTATGGCGTAAAAGAACTGACTCACCCTCAGGCTTTTCCACTTGGTTTTACTTTGGAAAAATTTGCACCTTATATACATGGAGTAAACATTTCAGATATTTACAACGAACTGAACTCCACATCTTATCACATAGAAAGAAATGCCAATGCCAAAATAGCTTTTTTTGACATGGCTGTAAATATAACAAGACACCTGCATGCAAGACCGATAAAAAAAACGGTTCAATGAAAAAATGGAAAATATACTTATAAAAAACGCTACTATTGTAGATTCTGGACAGACTATTCAAGCTGACGTATTTATCAAAGACGGCATCATAGAAAAAATAGACTCATCCATCAGCCTTTACCCCAACACAAAACTCATAATGGCTGACAACCAGTACATTCTACCTGGTGTTATAGACACTCACGTACATTTTCGTGAGCCAGGTATGACCAACAAAGGCACTTTTGCGTCTGAGTCTGCCGCTGCCGTTGCCGGAGGGGTTACCACAGTAGTGGATATGCCCAACACCATTCCTTCTGCCACTACCCCTGAACTGATAGAAAATAAATATGCAATAGCAGAAAAAAGCTCATTGGTCAACTATTCTTTCATGATAGGTGCCACCGATAAAAACATAGATGACATTCTTCGTCTTGACCCCCGTAGAATAGCAGCGGTAAAGGTTTTCTTGGGTTCTTCCACTGGAAACCTGTGCATCAAAGAACCTTCTGCCATAGAAAAAGTCTTTGTCTCATCGCCAATACTTATAGCCGCACACTGCGAAGATGATGCCATTATCAAAGAAAATCTCGCACGGATAAAAGCCGAATATGGAGACAACATACCTTCCTACATGCACTCCGAGATAAGAAACGAGGAAGCGTGCTACAAAAGTTCTCAGTATGCTGTTGAGTTAGCTAAAAAGACCGGAGCAAGACTTCACCTTTTGCACATCAGCACTAAAAAAGAACTATCTTTGCTACAAAACATAGCGTATAACAGCACCAAGAAAATAACAGGTGAAGCGTGCATACATCACCTTTTCTTTAACCAGACGGATTACTCATCAAAAGACAACCTTATAAAAGTAAATCCATCTATAAAGACAAAAGAAGACCAAGAAGCACTATGGGAGGCTCTGCTCTCAGGTTGTTTGGACACCATAGCCACAGAC
>JAQUTH010000088.1 GCA_028709885.1 Flavobacteriales bacterium | reverse complement strand
TCTTGCGCACTGGTATGCCTGTCCATTTGGATACCACTTCGGCTATGTCTTCGCTGTCCACTTCCTCTTTGATAAGAGCTTTGCCGTCGGCTTGCATCTTTTTAAACTCATCGTTTAGTGTGGTGAGTTTATCTTGCTCTGTTTTCAGTGTTCCGTAGCGTATTTCGGCTACTTTGGCATAGTCGGCAGCACGTTCGGCTTCGGTGGCTTGGAATTTTAACTCCTCTATATGTTTCATGGTGGACTGTATGTTTTCCACCATTTGTTTCTCCATACGCCATGAAGCATCTACACCTTTGCGGTTTTCTTTCAGATTTGCCAGCTCTTCGCCTATGGATTTGAGTTTTGCCTCATCTCCTTCGCGTTTTATGGCTGCTTGCTCTATTTCCAACTGCATGATACGACGGTCCAGTTCATCCAATTCCTCAGGTTTGCTGTTCATCTCCATACGTAGACGTGATGCTGCCTCATCTATAAGGTCAATTGCTTTATCGGGTAGGTAACGGTCTGTTATGTATCTGGTAGAGAGTTCTACTGCCGAAATGATAGCGTCGTCCTTTATGCGGATGTGGTGGTGTGCTTCGTATTTGTCCTTGATACCACGAAGAATGGATACAGATGCTTCAAAATCTGGTTCTTCTATCATTACTTTCTGAAAACGACGCTCCAATGCCTTGTCTTTTTCAAAGTATTTCTGATATTCGTTAAGAGTAGTGGCACCTATACTGCGCAGTTCACCACGAGCCAATGCTGGTTTTAATATGTTGGCAGCGTCCATAGCACCTTCGCCCCCACCAGCTCCTACCAGTGTGTGTATTTCATCTATGAAAAGAATGATGTCACCGTTAGATTCGCTAACCTCCTTGACAACGCTTTTAAGACGCTCTTCAAATTCACCTTTGTACTTGGCTCCAGCTATCAGGGCGCCCATATCCAGAGAGTAAATGGTCTTGTCCAAAAGGTTCTGAGGAACGTCTCCGCTGACTATTCTGTGTGCCAAACCTTCTGCCACAGCTGTTTTACCAACACCGGGTTCACCTATAAGTATAGGGTTGTTTTTGGTACGACGGGATAGTATTTGAAGTACACGACGTATTTCTGCATCACGACCTATCACGGGGTCAAGTTTGTTCTCACGCGCCATTTCATTTAGGTTACGGGCATACTTTGCTAACGCTTGGTATGTATCCTCTTGGTTTTGTTTGGTAACGTGTTCACCTTTACGGAGTTCCTCTACGGCAAGAGTTATCTCTTTTTGTCCTATCTTGTTCTGTTTGAACATACGTGCTACTTCATCTCCGCCTTTTGCCATAGCCAATATAAGGTGTTCTATGGTAACGAATTGGTCTTTCATATCACGGGCTATGTTCTGAGCATCGGTGAGCATTTTGGTAGCATCACGTGAGAGCATAACATCTCCACCTTGCACTTTTGGCAGGGCAGAAAGGATGACTTTTAATTGACGGCGAAAATCATCTGCATTTACGCCAGTTTTTCCCAATATGAAAGGCAGTACACTTTGGTCAGCATCAAAAATACCTTCCAATATGTGGGCGTTTTCTATCTGAGGATTTTCACGCTCTGTTGCCAACATCTGAGCCTTCTGCACAGCTTGCTGGCTTTTTGTGGTAAAATTGTTAAAATCCATGTCTATTGTTTTTATTTTTTTTCATTTACATGACATAGCGCAAATGATGTGCCAATGTTCAAGTTATGACATTTTTTCCTTTAAAATGACTTTTTTTCACTTTTTTACATTGAAAATCAAAAGAAAATAGTCAAAAAGTCATGTTTTTTTCTGTGAAAACATATACTACTAAAAGACTTTTCAGAGCAATAAAAAACTGCACTAATAAAATAGGTGATATGTGAAAATAATTAAGTAAAATTTGTACCTTTGGGTCTTTGATACAAACAATAGATAACTGTATAAATCTTTAATAAAACCACCAAAAAACATGAAAAGAGATAAACTTATCTTTGACCTTATAGAAGACGAGAGAGACCGCCAAACATACGGAATAGAACTTATCGCTTCTGAAAACTACGTAAGCAACCAAGTCCTTGAAGCAATGGGCTCTATCCTTACCAATAAATACGCCGAAGGTTACCCGGGAGCGCGTTATTACGGAGGCTGCGAGGTAGTGGATGAGGTAGAGAATATAGCCATAGACCGCGCAAAAGCTCTTTTCGGTGCCGAATACGTGAACGTACAGCCACACTCTGGCTCTCAGGCAAACACAGCAGTATATGCGGCTTTTTTACAGCCAGGAGATAAAATACTCGGTTTTGACCTATCACACGGAGGACACCTCACTCACGGTTCACCAGTAAATTTCTCAGGAAAACTATACCACACCAGTTTTTACGGAGTGGAAAAAGAAACAGGACGTCTTGACTACAACCATATAGCAGACATAGCCAAGGTAGAAAAACCAAAAATGATAGTTTGCGGAGCATCTGCATACTCTCGCGATATAGACTTCAAACGTTTCCGCGAAATAGCAGACAGCGTAGGCGCATTCCTTTTTGCAGATATATCACACCCAGCAGGTCTTATAGCCAAAGGTCTTCTTTCAGACCCTATCCCATATTGCCATGTAGTATCTACCACTACACACAAAACCCTTCGTGGACCACGTGGAGGTATGATAATGATAGGTAAAGACTATGAAAACCCATTTGGACTGAAAACACCAAAAGGACAGACACGTATGATGTCTTCTCTTATAAACAGTGCCGTTTTCCCAGGAAACCAAGGCGGACCTCTTGAACACGTGATAGCAGGTAAAGCAGTTGCATTTGGTGAGGCTCTTCAAGACTCATTCTTCAAATACGCATACCAAATACAGAAAAATGCAGCAGCTATGGCAAAAGCATTGACAGACCGTGGCTATGACCTCGTATCAGGCGGAACAGATAACCACATGATGCTCATAGACCTTCGCAACAAAGGTATAACAGGTAAAGATGCAGAACACGCCCTTATCCAAGCTGATATCACAGTAAACAAAAACATGGTACCATTTGATGACAAATCACCTTATGTAACATCAGGTATCCGCGTGGGAACAGCAGCCATAACTACTCGTGGTCTTAAAGAAAAAGACATGGAAACAGTAGTAGCATTTATAGATGAGGCAATACAGAATATGGGACACGAGCGTAAACTAAAAGCTCTTGGCAAACGCGTTTCAGAGTTCATGGGTCAATATCCTCTGTACAAAGGAGATATAGTAAAATAAAAACTTATAACCAACATCAAAGGGGGCGTTATGTCCCCTTTTGACTAAAATAGGAAAAAAATGAACGCAATGTTTTTATTCAGTGCCATAGACGGAGCGGCAGATACACTGTCATCCATGGCAGAAGGTTTGGCATCGGATACACCGGTAGAAAAAACACAAACCATTTGGGATATGATACAAAGTGGAGGATGGAGCGGTATGGTCATCATCGGCATACTATTTATCATGTCCATCATTTCCATATACCTTTTTGCTGAGCGCACATCAGCCATCAACCGTGAATCAAAAGTAGATGTGCATTTTATTAACAACATAAAAATGCTCATCAGTGAAGGTAAGCTAAAACAAGCCAAAATTCTCTGTGCAGAACAGAATACAGCTGTTTCTCGCCTTATTTCCAAAGGAATAGACCGCATTGGCAAACCTCTTGAAGACATATCTTCATCCATAGAAAACAGCGGAAAACAAGAAGTCTTTACCCTTGAAAGTGGTATCAGCCGTTTGGCAATGATATCTGGTGTAGGACCTATGTTGGGCTTTTTGGGAACAGTGGTAGGTATGGTCATAGCATTCCAGCAAATGGCAAACGCAGGTGGTCAAGTGGAAATACTAGACCTCTCAGGTGGTATATCCACAGCCATGACCACTACCGTGGCTGGACTTATAGTAGGTATTATGGCTTATATTTTTTACAACCTTTTGGTGGTACGTATAAATAAGGTGATAAACCAGATAGAAGTATCTACCACAGAATTTTTGGATTTACTCTCTGAACCTGCTGGAAAATAATAACATCTTTTGCACAAAAGCAAAAGATACACAGGTAAAAACGAAATTACAATGAATTTAAAAGGAAGAAACAAAGTATCGGCAGATTTTTCTATGTCCTCCATGACGGATATAATATTTCTGTTGTTGTTGTTTTTTATGCTTTCCGCCACTGTCATCACCACCAATGCCATAGAGATAATACTCCCTAAGGCTGGTAGCCAGACGACAAAAAAACAAGTGGTAGCCATAACCGCCACCACAGACGGACGCTATTTTATAGACAAAGAACAAGTCAACTATTCCGATATAGAACCACGTTTACAAGAAATAGCAGCGCAAGGAGATAACACCACCATACTTATACGCGGAGAAAACACCATAGAACTCCAAAAAGTAACAGACCTCTTTGAATTGGCACGTAGAAACGGACTAACCCCCATTTTAGGTGTCCAACCACCCAAAGGAAAATAAGTCATGTGCCCTACACCAGATACTCAAAAAGACCGCCGAAAAGCAATAATAACCACAGTAACAGTCCATGCACTGATGCTGGTGGGTATATTTCTATTGGGTGTAAAATATCTTGACCCACCGCCACTTAGCGGTGTGATAGTGGCTTTTGGTGTAGATGAGGATGCAGCAGCAGACCCAGCCTATAATCCAGAGCAAGAGGTTCAGATACAGACATCTACCCCTCAGACATCCCAGCAAGTGGAAGTCCCCGAGGAAATGCTCGTAACCCAGACCGAGGATAGTCCTTTGGAGGTAAAAAAACAAGAAAAACCTACCGAAAAGCCAGTAAAGGAAAAGCCTAAGAAAGCACCCGAAAAACCAGCTGAAAAAGTAGCAGAAAAAGAGGTCAAAAAAGCACCCGAAGCTCCAAAACCTTCCAGTGCCACAGCTACCGCCCTTGCAAATATCCTTTCCAACGGTTCAGACCAATCAAAAGGAAACGGGCAGGGTACAGGCTACAAAGGCTCGCCAGATGGCAGTATGTCATCTTCCAACTATGGCGTGTCTGGTTCGGGAGGAGACGGAAATTACCGCTTGGCAGGACGTTCCGCCATTTCAAAACCAAAGCCTGAATACTCTGGAAAAGACCAAGGAACAGTCAAGGTAAAGATACAAGTAGACCGCCAAGGCAATGTCATTTCAGCCAAATACACCATGCAAGGTACCGAAGTAACAGACCCGGTCCTTCTTCGCAATGCTGAAAATGCTGCCAAAGCCACCAAATGGACAGCCAACCCTTCGGGAGAGCCAGTTCAGGAAGGTTACATCATATACAACTTTAAAATAGGAGGGTAACCTCCTTTTTTATTATGGAAAATGTAAAAATGAATTACTCACAGGTATTGCGGTGGATATACAACGCACTGCCAATGTTTCAAAATATAGGTCAGGGAGCATACAAAGAAGGACTTGACGGTACGCGAATGCTAATGGCTCATGTTGGTAATCCTGAAAAAGGACTTTGCTGCATACACGTGGCAGGAACTAACGGCAAAGGCTCTGTTTCTAATATGTTGGCATCGGTGTTAAAAGAAGCTGGGTATAAAGTAGGACTGTACACATCGCCACATTTGTTAGATTTTCGTGAGAGAATACGTGTGGACGGACAGATGATACCAGAAGAAAACGTTACCTGTTTTGTCAATGAAAATTTCCAGTTTTTTTCTGAAAACCATTTCTCTTTTTTTGAAATGTCTACCGCAATGGCTTTTGATTATTTCAAGCAGCAAAAAGTGGATATAGCAGTAGTGGAAGTAGGACTCGGAGGACGTTTGGACTGCACCAACGTGATAACGCCGCTCCTTAGCATAATAACCAATATAGCGCTGGACCATGTGGCTCTTTTGGGCAATACTCGCGCCGAGATAGCCTCAGAAAAGGCTGGAATAATAAAAAAAGGCATACCAGCATTAGTAGGTGAGGCAGATGATGAAATATTACCTGTGTTCCAGCGCCGAGCAAGAGAGGTAGGAACCGAACTTTACACTGTCTGTCAGGGAGATGAGTATAAAAAATACGAATGCCCTCTCTGTGGACAATACCAGCGTTTTAACATTTCTACTGTCCTTTCAGCCTGTAAACTATTGGAAAAAGACCTCTCCATTACCGAAGAATCCATAAAAAAAGGACTGGCAAATGTGGTCAAAAACATGGAGTTCCACGGACGCTGGCAAATTCTTCGTAGTGAACCTACCGTTATTTGCGACACTGGGCACAATGTAAATGGAATCAATGAAGTATCTTCTCAACTACAAAACCTTCACTGCAAGAATCTACGCATGGTCTTTGGCATGGTGGCAGATAAGGACATAGACGGAGTGCTTACTCTTTTACCCACAAAAGCGGTTTATTATTTCTCTCAGGCAACGGTTCACAGAGCAATGCCATCGTCGGAATTAAAATCACTGGCAGAAAAACACGGACTTTTAGGACAGGCGTACCTATCTGTAAAAGACGCTTTGACTGCTGCTATGAAGGATGCTGACGCTCAGGATGTGGTGTTTATAGGTGGTAGTACGTTTACTGTGGCAGACGCTATGTCTTGTGGAGTAGTGGAATAGAATTTTTTGTAAAAAATGTTGCGGTAAAATTTGGAGGTTTGAAAAAAATACTTACCTTTGCAACCGTCTTTGATGATTAAACGAAGACATTTGGGAGCATAGCTCAGCTGGTTCAGAGCATCTGCCTTACAAGCAGAGGGTCGGGGGTTCGAACCCCTCTGCTCCCACAAACAAAGTGTTTCACTTTGCACAAAGAGTTCTTATAGTTTTGGGAGCATAGCTCAGCTGGTTCAGAGCATCTGCCTTACAAGCAGAGGGTCGGGGGTTCGAACCCCTCTGCTCCCACACAAAACACCTTTTCAAGAGGTGTTTTTTTATTTTAAATACTTTTCTTTTTTTAGTAACAAAAAACACATCCACATCCCGATAGATACGCATAAAAAAAGTATCTTTGACTCATGAAAATGACTATTGTATATGGATATACCACATCGGCATTTGGAGAAGTGTTAATGGCTTACACTCCCATAGGCTGGTGTTTTTTAGGATTTGTCAGCAAAGAAAATAAAAGTGAAACTGAAAACTACCTTAGAAAAACATGGGCTGGAAATGATTTTCTGCGCGATGATGAAAAAATAAAGGAGCGTTCCATAGATATTTTTCGCCCGTATAAGAAAGAAAATTACCCTCATATCCATGTAGAAGGTACTATTTTTCAACAGAAAGTATGGCACACCCTTATGGAAATACCGTTTGGAACGACTGTTTCCTATGCGCAAATAGCTCGTAAAATAGGGCAACCAAAAGCCGTCAGAGCCCTCGGCACAGCAATAGGCAAAAATGACATTTCGTACATCATACCGTGCCACAGAGTGATACATTCTGACGGAAAAATTAGCGGATACCGCTGGGGAACGGATGTCAAGGAAAAAATACTGCAATGGGAAAAAAATCTTAAAGACATAGAGGATGAAAGACACGTATAAAACACTGATGGGAGAATTGGAAATATGCCCTATGGGACATGCTGGTGTGTTTTTTCACATCAATGACTTAAATATTTATGTAGACTCGTATTCAGAAACTACTGATTATTCTGCTATGCCAAAGGCTGATATTCTGCTCATTACGCATGAACATTTTGACCATTTGGATAAAATAGCAGTATCGTGTGTGCTTACAACGGAAACAAAGGTCATTTCCACGCAGGCGGTGGCTGACGAAATGGACGTGGACACTGTCCTTTCCAATGGAGATAAAACTACAGCTCACGGTATAGAAATAACAGCCGTACCAGCCT
>JAQUTH010000087.1 GCA_028709885.1 Flavobacteriales bacterium | reverse complement strand
CCTCAGGTGGGAATGTCTTTTTTTCCTACCTCATCTGGTGTGATAAAACTGACTGTAAGCCGTGGTTTTCGCAACCCTACACTCAGAGAACTATATATGTTCCGCCCTGCCAATGAAAAGCTCAAAGCAGAAAGTTTGTGGAACTATGAAATATCATGGAATCACAAATTACTGGAAAACAAACTCTCATACGGAGTTAATGTGTTTTACATAAACGCACAAAATATGATACAGACCATAATGGTAGATGGACGTCCCAAGAATGTAAACACTGGACAACTGGAAAATTACGGTTTGGAAATATCATCATCATACCATATAACAGATGCTATAAATATCTCTGCTAATTACAGCTACCTACACACCAGTACCCCAGTCTTGGCATCACCAAAGCACAAAGCATTCATAAGCGGCAACATAACAGAGAAAAAATGGACAGCTACAACATCTGTTCAATACATCTCAGACCTATATACATCCACCACCACGCCTACAAAAGAGAGTTACTTTATGTGGAACATTAGAGCAGGATACCGCCCTGTCAAATGGATTGAAATATTTGCAAAAGGAGAAAACCTTTTAGACCAAAAATATGAAATAAACCTCGGTTTCCCTATGCCCGGAGCTACCTTCTTCGGTGGGTTTAACGTATCATTATAAAAGTATCTATCTACATAGCCAAGAACATTGCCAGTTAATATTTAACTGGCAATGTTCTTTTAATCATATTCATTTTTGAAAGACGAAGAACCCGCGTCATCTCATCCAAACGCTTAGTCCTACGCCATACCGTCATCACATTTTTAAGCATGCCTGCACCAGCCAAAAGATTGATAAGGTCAAAAACAGCCCTACCCTGCCTATATCCATTTTCAGGAGAAACACCACCCATAGCAGAGAAATAATCCTTGCACTCACGCCACAGAGTATCATTTACTGCCGTGCGAAATTCAGCATCACAAGCATACATAGACGTAAAATCTGCCACATCCTCCACAGTAGATGCTACACCCATCTGCGAAGCCGTAAAAGCTCCCGACATCTCCTTCAATTTGCTATTTATCTTCTCTCCAAAAACAGGAAATTTACTCAGACCACTACCCACCGCAAGTATTGAATAAAGCCCAACCGAGGTAACCATATCACGTCCCATATCAACCAAAGAAGCTGCTCCGTCTATAAAACCGCACATCAAGGCATCGTCATAACTATCTTTGTAATAAACCTTTGGCAGATACCTTTTATCTTGCTCTTCCTTTACATCAAGACCGCGTTTTACGCCCTCAGTCATAACCACCGCTCCACCTACCACAGCTACCCCCTTTGCCATGTTTTTAAGCACCGCATTTTCCAACATAAGACCATTGGAATGAACATCTACGTCGCCTATTTTCTTAACATTATCTCCCCAACCAAAATCTGCCAAAGACCTCCCCACATCATCAGCCATAGTCTTGTTTTTAACCACCAGAGCCACCGCAGCAGGGGTAGCTTTTGCAACGGGAGTTTTCTGTAAAAGATTGTCCATAACGTAGTTATACTCTTTTTCATCTCTCTCATACACCAAAACGTCCATCAGCAAATCCATATTGGCATTAGGTTTTACCAGCCCTTTTGCCTTCAAAGCATCTTTGAACTCCATATAAACGCGAGCCTTATTTGGTTTTGCCAAAAACTCATCTACCATATTTTTAACAAGCTGAGGGTCATTTACTTTACCCAAAAAAGCATTAAAATTATTGACCTCGTGATTATAACCACGAGATATAGCTGTTGCATATCCACTACGCAAGGTAAGCCCGTAAGAAGACATCACATCACTGTAAATGGATCGCATTTTCCATTCGGTAAAAACCTCCATAATCTCACGTTCTATACCAAGACCACGGTGATAATTAATAGCCGAAAGAATATCTACCTCGCCAGATTTTATGGTCTGCTGTTCGGTGTAGTCCTGCACCAAATTATGTATCATCTCATGCAAAGCAGAACCCGTGGCGTGCATCTCTTCTGTGGTCAGAGCTATGCCAGTACCTTTTTTAGCAAAGGCCGATATGAGATTTTTCTCCATTTTCTCACTCATCGCTATCTGGTAAACATCAGCCTTTTGCGTTGTTTCCATGTACACCCGCTTACTGGAAAACTCCTTGTTAGACACAGCGATATTTCGTTTCATCTTAGGGAAAAAGTCCGAGTTTTTAATCATATCCCCCATATAAAAACTGGTCTTTTCATGCACGCCCATATCTGCCAAAAAGCGTTTTTCTCCATTATAATCCACATACACACTCTGGGCTATGGACGGAAAAGCCTTTTGATATTCGCCAGCATTTTTCACCAAAAAACTGCGCGCCGCATCGCTCAACGCTATCTTGGCATTACCTTCCACCGCTATACAACCAGATGCTATCATGGCTGGGGTGATATAGTTTTTATCTACCAAAGGACGAAGCACGCATCTGCAATTATAATGCCACCCACGAAACTGAAATGCCTTAGGATAATCCCCAGCCAAAACATCGCAAATGTCTTTTTTTCTGCTCTTGCCATATTTATTGGTCTTAGCCACCTCCACTCTGTAACCCACCACCTGAGGCACATCTGCCAAAAGAGCCGTCCGCATAGCATAATCCTCCTCAACGGTGCATCGGGCAATTAAACTCTCCAAAATACCCTGAGAATCCTTATCCACCGAAGGCACGCCATAAGTTTTTATATTCCATTTTGATAATTTTGAGGTGCTGCCAAAAAACTCACTTTTACCCAATGAATTTTCAAAATCTGCATATTCATCGCGTATAGTAAAAGGGCGAACCACACTACTACGGGTATCCATAAGCAGTTTTGCTTCGTTGTCAAAAGCCCTTACAGCAGAGGCTATTATTCGTTTTTTATCTACAGAAATATCCGCGCTAACAGCCTGTGGCTTCACATCCCAGAGATGTGCATAGGTGGCAACGACGCTCTTTCGGTACTCTTTTTCCAAGGAGCTAAGCACATTTTCTACGTTTGCCTTGTACTGCACACTCAAAGCCGAAAGAAAATCGTTTTTTTCTCTTTGAGAAGCTCCACTGTGCGTCCTATTATATTTTATTATAGTTACCATGGCGGTGTTGTACTCACGGCGCAATGCTTCGTTTGACGCACTTATCAGCGCATCTACCTCTCTGGTGGTGGTTTGTGATGTTGTTATATTCTCACTTTCGTTCATTTTTATTTCCTTTTTGATTATTTTATAAGCAAAAAAAAGACGTGATTTTGTCCTTTATCTAATATAATCAAAAAAGAAATATTTTCCAAATAAAAAAAGTCCACCTCATCTAAACAACAAAGTGGACTTGTACAAATTAAAAATCAAATTAACAACTAACAATATCTTTTCCAAATGGCAGCAAAGCCAAACCTGCGAGTTTGAAATGTTGCACTCCAAATGGTATGCCTATTATCGTTATGCAAAAAAGTACCCCAAACACCAAATGACTCAACGCTATCCATATACCTGCCAAAGGTATCCACAGTATATTCATCAGTACCGAAAGGCATCCGGGTTCTCCTTTGCCGTCCACTGCTTTTTGCCCAAATGGGATAAGGGCTAAAAAACCTATCTTAAACACCTGCAACCCAAATGGTATGCCTATGATAGTAATGCACAGTAGCACGCCACCAGCAAAATATTCCAGAGCCATTCCCAGCCCACCGAACACTATCCATATTATGTTTCCTAATAGCCTCATCACTTAGCTTGTTTGATTATTTTCTTGATATTTCGCATTGCAGGAGTGTTTTTCACTTCGGCAGGTAGATTATTTATAGCTTTTAGCGCCTTTTTCACAGCTTCCTTTCTCTTTTTATCAGAGATAGAGGCTATTTTGACATCGTAATTCTTTGTAGATGGGTTGAATTTTATCTTGAAATCATCTATGTCAACATCGTCCAGTGCATCTTCTATTCCTTCCAAAGCTTTTTGCACTATTTCCAATTCATTGATATTTAGTTCTGTCTTGTGCTGTGCCGATAGGTTCATGGCGCACATTACGGTCAAAAGCAAGAGTATTTTTTTCATATTATTCCGTATTAATATTGTTGTTCGTTTATACATTAGACTGCAAATAGAAGAAAAAGGTTTCAATAAAAATAGCTTTTAACATAAAAAAAAGGGCATCGTAATAATGCCCTAACTTTTTTCCACTCTCCTAAACTATCAATAAACCGAACTACCTGTGAATGACATTAAATATCCAGCGCAGGTAAATGTCATAGAAATATTGCCATAAGGACTTATCTGCCCCATAAGAGAGCGTATAGTATAATAATTATTCTGGTGCATATCTATAAAAGGCACACCATTATTAACCCCAAATACCACTGAACCGTCTGTATAACATCCATACTCAACCGGTAGCAACATCATATCTACAAAATATTCTCCGTCAAGACATACATCATTAGCCGCAAGGGACATTTCTCCGTCTTTACCGTTTATAGTAAATGCTACATCGTTTTGCTCATATCTGTCAGACGGATTATTTACCGAAACTGCCAACAAAGAGCCTACAAAAGTACCACTAATAGGGTCTGGATATTTCTCTGTTTTGGTGCATGAAGATGCTAAAATTGCCAACAATAAAACGGCTAAAATCTTTTTCATTTGTTATGTAATTTATTATATATATTTTTTCTGAGAGCAAATATACTGTTTTATGCTTAAAAACACCTCTTTTCAACCATTTTATTGGTTTTTTTCGCCCTTATAGGAAAAACGACTATTTATAATGCTCTCTACCACATACTTTTTTAGGTGAAAAATGGTTTCAGATACACAAAAACGTTCGTATCTTTGCACGTGCATTAACGCATTTTTTTAGCAAAAACATAAAAGTAAATATAAAAGACAATACCATGAGTAACCTTTCCGAACAAGAGATAGTTCGCCGTCAAGCCATGCAGGCTCTGCGCGATATGGGCATAGAACCATACCCAGCAGCAGAATACGTAATCACACACCATACAGACGAGATAAAAAATAATTTTGACGCATTGGAAGGTACCGAAGTGGTGCTTGCAGGGCGTATGATGAGTCGCCGTATCATGGGTAAGGCTTCTTTTGCCGAGATAATGGACAGCGCAGGTCGTCTGCAATTTTACATCAGCCGTGATGACCTTCCAGAAGGAGAGGTTATGTACAACACTGTATTCAAAAAACTTCTTGACATAGGCGATTTCATCGGCATAAAAGGAAAAGTATTCCGCACACAGACAGGTGAAATATCTGTTCACGTTCATGACCTTAAAGTCCTTTCTAAATCTCTTAAACCACTGCCAATAGTCAAAAAAGACAAAGACGGAAACATTTACGATGCCTTTACAGACCCTGAGCTTCGTTACCGCCAGCGTTATGTTGACCTTTTGGTAAATGACGGAGTAAAAGACGTGTTCATTAAACGAAACAAGATAATGAACACCATGCGTCAGTTCTTTAATGACCGCGGATACATGGAAGTAGAAACCCCTATCCTCCAAGCTATACCTGGTGGCGCAACAGCCCGTCCGTTCATCACTCACCACAACGCATTGGACATTCCTCTTTACCTTCGTATAGCTAACGAACTGTATCTTAAACGCCTCATCGTAGGTGGTTTTGACGGGGTGTACGAATTTTCAAAAGACTTCCGTAACGAAGGTATGGACCGTACTCACAATCCAGAATTTACTGTCATGGAGCTATACATAGCGTACAAAGACTATAACTGGATGATGGGCATGACCGAACAGCTCCTTGAAACCATTTGCACAGCTGTGAACGGTGTTCCTGAGATAAAAATAGGCGATAATGTCATAAGTTTCCGCGCTCCTTTCCGCCGTATCACAATGATAGATTCTATCCGTGAATATACAGGAATAGACATCACAGGAATGGATGAAGCTGCCCTACGCGAAGTTTGCAAAAAACTCAACGTTGAGATAGACCAGACCATGGGTGTAGGCAAACTGATAGATGAGATTTTCGGCGCTCACGTAGAAGGAAAACTCATACAGCCTACCTTTATCACAGACTACCCTATTGATATGTCTCCACTGACAAAACGCCACCGCAACAACCCGAACCTTACCGAGCGTTTTGAGCTTATGGTAAACGGCAAGGAACTTGCCAACTGCTACTCCGAGCTTAACGACCCAATAGACCAACGCGAACGTTTCAAAACTCAAATGGCGCTTTCTGAACGCGGAGATGATGAAGCTATGTTCATAGACCAAGACTTCCTGCGTGCCATGGAATATGGTATGCCTCCAACAGGTGGTATCGGTATCGGTATAGACCGTCTAACTATGATGATGACAGGCGCTCCTTCTATCCAAGATGTGCTTTTCTTCCCACAGATGCGTCCAGAAGTATGGGATTTGGATACCGAAGCAGACACCTCAGCTTACACCGCCATGGGAGTACCTCAGGTGTGGGTAGAACATGTCATAGCTGCCGGTTATGACACCCCAGAAAAGCTAAAAGAGCAAAAAGCCAGCCAGATACAGCAGAAACTAAGCGGTTACCGCAAGAAAAATAAACTTGACATTCCTTCCCTATCCATAGAGGATGTGGAAAAATGGCTTTCATAAAAAAAGAATAGTGTTCTTTTTCAGGAATATATACAAGACATTTTGCTTTGTGCCGGACATATAAGTTCGGCACAAACTTTTTACACACATATTATAAACTAAAAAAGACACAAAATAATGAAAAACATAAAAGGCATAATATACGCACTTATTTCATCGGCCACATTCGGACTGATACCATTTTTTTCCATACCTGTAATCAATGAAGGACACATAGCAGTACCTTCGTTACTTTTTTACCGTTTCCTTTTTGCGCTGTTGGCAATAGGTTTGATAGGTTTTATACTGAGAAAAAACTTTGTCATACCTATCAAGACTTTCTTTACAATAATAATTCTTGGTGTGTTTTACGCAGCTACTTCTATGGGACTTACCATGTCTTACCAGTACATACCCAGCGGTATAGCCACCACCATACATTTTCTGTACCCAATACTGGTAACACTCATCATGGTGTTGTTTTTTCGTGAAAAAGCATCAGGGACACTATTTGTAGCAGCCCTGATATCTCTTTTTGGAATATCCATGATGAACAGCAGTGAAGGTCAGACTCATATCACTGGTATTCTTTTGGTTATACTAACCATAGTAACATACGCCACATACATAGTTGGGGTAAACAAGACTGGGGTGGAAAAAATAGACCCCATAATTCTAACTTTCTACGTTTTTTTAGCCTCCACGATAATGTTCGGTATGTACGCTCTTTTTTCTACCGAAGGATTGCAATATATAAAAAGCACGCCCACACTACTCAACATTACCCTTTTGGCTCTACTGCCAACACTTATATCTGACTTTACGTTGGTGCTGGCAATAAAAAAAGTAGGCGGTACTGTAACAGCTATTCTGGGTTCTATGGAGCCGTTGGTAGCTGTGGCGGTGGGTGTTTTGTACTTTAATGAAAGCCTCACTGCTTCCTCTGTCATAGGTTTTATCTTGATAATAGCGTCGGTGAGTATGGTGATATTAAGACAGGCGAAAAAAAGATAGACCGTATCCTAAAAAAACCTCTCTCCAACCTATTTCATAGGGTTTTTATATGTATAAAAAAGGCAATAATAACTATCGGTTTTGAAAAGTTTTGTATAACTTTGCATCAATTGTACAAAATACACCTATTTTTACATTAAACACATAAAATACAAACACTTAAATATTTAACTACATCATGTCTTACAAAATCATCTCGGCAGAAGAAGCCGCATCTTATATCCATAACGGAGACAATATAGGATTCAGCGGATTTACAGCCGCCGGAAGCCCAAAAGCAGTGAGTGAAGCATTGGCAAAACGCGCCATAGCGGAACACGAAAAAGGACTTCCTTTCAAAGTAGGTATTTTTTCAGGAGCATCTACATCTGACCACTTGGACGGAGCATTAGCCCGCGCCAATGCCGTTTCTTTCCGTAC
>JAQUTH010000086.1 GCA_028709885.1 Flavobacteriales bacterium | reverse complement strand
CACCGTTCTTGCTGGCACTATAAACCAACGTGGAGCATTTATCATAGAAGCCACCGAAGTGGGAAACAACACCGTTTTAGCGCGAATAATCTCCATGGTAGAAGAAGCACAAGGCAGTAAAGCCCCTGTACAACGTACTGTGGATAAGATAAGCGCTATTTTTGTACCAATAGTTCTTGGTGTTTCCATTTTGACGCTGGTGGGATGGATATATTTCGGAGGAACTGAAAAAATCCCACTTGGAATACTCTCAGCGGTATCTGTATTGGTCATTGCTTGTCCATGCGCATTAGGACTGGCAACCCCAACGGCATTGATGGTTGGAATAGGCAAAGGAGCTGTCAATCACATACTTATCAAAGACGCATCGGCTCTTGAAAATATGTGCAAAGTAAATGCCATGGTGCTGGATAAGACAGGAACCCTTACAATAGGAAAGCCAATAGTATCCCGTTTTATGGACATTGGCTATCTCAGAAAACACGATAAAGACATCTTATTCTCACTTGAAAATATGTCAGAACACCCTCTGGCCCAGTCTATTGTTACATATTTGAAGAACAAAGGTGCTCAAATGGTAACATTGGAAGGATTTGAAAGTCTTACAGGACTTGGCGTAAAAGCCCGTACTCCACAAAGCGAAAATATTTATTGGGCAGGCGGACAAAACCTCTGTTCGCAATATGTCCAAACGCTGGAAAAAGACCTCACAGAAACACTTATACAGTGGGAAAATGAAGGAAAAAGCATCATTTACTACGGTAAAGACAATGTTTTATTGTGTGTTATAGCCGTTAGCGACCAAGTGAAAGCCACATCACTTAATGCTATCAATATGCTAAAAAAGAGAGGAATAGCTATTTATATGCTCACAGGAGACTCGCAAAAAACAGCACGACATATAGCTTCAAAACTCGGACTTCAACACTTCAAGGCAGGAATGATGCCTGACGAAAAAGCTCTTTTCATAGAAGAACTACAAAGCAAAGGAAAAATAGTAGCTATGGTAGGCGATGGAATAAATGATTCTCAGGCACTTGCCACTGCAAATGTGAGCATTGCCATGGGAAGAGGCACCGACATTGCCATGGATGTAGCCATGATAACCCTTATGACATCAGACCTTATGTTACTGCCAAAAGTAGTAACCTTATCACGTAGAACAGTGCATCTGATACGCCAAAACCTATTTTGGGCATTCATTTATAACATTATAAGCATACCGATAGCAGCTGGAGTACTTTATCCTTTTGGAATAATACTAAACCCAATGTGGGCTTCGGCAGCTATGGCGTTAAGTTCTGTATCTGTGGTACTTAACTCACTTCGTTTACGCCGAGAAAAAATATAATCCTCATGAGAAAACTGGAAAAAGGACTAAAAGTAAAAGTATTAAAGAGTGAATATTTAGTCAAACGTCCGTGGCTCACTGCTAAAAAAGAAAGCCTTGAACTACCTGACGGGCGTAATGTACCTGAATATTGGGTGCTGGAATATCCAGATTGGGTAAACACAATAGCTGTAACCAAAGACGGTCTTTTCATCTTTGTGTATCAATATCGCCATGCATTGCAAGTATCTGAATATGAGCTGTGTTCAGGGGTTTGTGAAAAAGAAGATACAGATGCTCTCGCCTCTGCAAAACGTGAACTTTTAGAAGAAACAGGTTATGGAAACGGGCAGTGGAGAAAACTGATGACCATTTCTGCTAATCCAAGCACTCAAACCAATATGGTGCATTGTTTTTTAGCTACCGATGTTGAAAAAATAAGCACTCAACATTTGGATGAAACAGAAAACCTGACTGTTGAAACATTGACATTGGAACAGGTGAAGGAATTACTTAAAACAGACCAGATAAAACAAGCCACACATATAGCTCCATTATGGCGCTATATGGCTGAAAATAAGCTATTTTAGGCGTTTTATAACTCGCTCTAATTTCAATTCTCTCTTTGCTGTGCCACCTACCCAGCGAGTGTTTTTATCTTCACTTTCAGACATTTTTTCAGCTAAAAAAAGTGCTTTTTCATGCAAAAAGAAAGAACGTTTACCTATCTGCCGTAGCGCCCAGTCCACAGCTTTGCGAACCATTGGACGGCTATCCATGCTAAAACTTTCTATCACAGGAAGATACGACAAAAATACAGTGTCATCAGAATGCTTATCTCTCATTGCCAGTCTTGCTATCAGAGAAAAAGCTGCTCTGCGCACATACTCCCTTTCGTCATTTGCCCAAGGTAAAATCCTACCATAAGCCACCTTTGGATTAAGCGCAAATTCACCACAAACAAAATCACACAAATCCCATGAATAAAACTCTGCAACCATACTGTTCATTTCACTGCATGAAATATCTTTCATGTTAATTATCAAGGAACTAAGTATTTTTACTTCATGTATTTCATTAAACCATAGGAGGCGTCCAAATTCAGTGTTTTTACCTAATTTCTTAGCCAATGAGCGAATGAAAACCATAGAAACACCCACAGCTTTATCTGCATTTATTCCAAAATGCTCCATTTTCTTGCGATAGGCTTCGTTGCCATTTTCTTTGAAATATGCAATTACCTCATTTTCCGCTTCTTTGAAATCTTTTTTCATAATCCACAGTATTTTTTAGCATCTTCCACGCTTATTCCTCGTCTATATGAATAGTCTTTTATTTGTTCATCGGACACTTCGCCAACAGCAAAATAATGGGCTTTTTCATGTGCGAAAATAAGACCAGAAACAGATGCTTCTGGCATCATCATATAACTGTCTGTCAGTGTTATACCTGTGTTTTTAGTGGCGTCTAACAAAGAAAAGATAATCTGTTTTTCACTATGGTCTATCATCACTGGATAACCGCAAGCAGGACGTATTCCTTGCGTAGAAAAGCCCCATTTGTTAGTCTTAATATCTTGATATACAGTCTGTGAAAAAGCCTCAGCTAATCTATTAGCCAAAGTCTTAGCTAAAAGAGTGGTATACTGGTCTTTATCTTTACAAAATTCATCCAAACCTATTCCTGCTGTTACCGCAAAAACGCCTATATAATCATTTTGAGGAGCTATAAAGTCCGAAAGACATGAAAAAGAGCGTTTTTGGTTTCTAAAAAATGGAAAACGAACCGAAGAATTTATCACAATATCATCACCGTCTTTTTGAGTAGTAAAAATACCAGCTATACCGTTAGCTTTTAGTATATTAGAATGCTTCATTTCATCTAATACTACAAGTGCATCGGCGTGTAATTTTTTAGCTTCTTCGCCTTTTTTAGCGTCAGCGAAGATATCTGGATAGCGCCCTTTTATTCCCCATTCTAAAAAGAAGAAAGACCAATCTATTTGCTCTTGTAATTTTTCCAATGGGTAATTTTCATATAAAAAAACTCCTGTGTGATGTGGATTTTCTACGTTATATGTGTATTTTGGAGCATTTTCTCGTGCTTGACTCAAAGATACAAGAGGTGCTTTTGCGTCCATAGATGCTTGATAATCATCTCTTATGTTCTTTTGATCCTCCTTAAAATCTTTCCCAGAAAGTAAAAGAGACGCAGTTTTTACATCAGATGAAGCATCGGTGCAATAAGCCACTTGTCCGCTGTACAGAGGTGCTAATTTGACAGCTGTATGCAGTGCACTGGTGGTAGCTCCACCTATCATAACAGGTATTGTCAATCCTTTGTATTCCAATGCTTTGAGAACATTAGCCATTTCAGAAAGGGAAGGCGTAATAAGACCTGAAAGCCCTATAATATCAACATTTTCAGCCTCTGCACGTTCAACAATGGCATTAGGGTCTACCATAACTCCCATGTCTATCACTTGGTAGCCATTGCACGCTAAAACAACGCCTACTATATTTTTTCCGATGTCGTGAACATCGCCTTTTACGGTAGCGAGAATGACTTTTTTCTTGCCAATAGTAGCATTTTTTATTTCCATATAAGGCGTCAAGGCATCTACCGCCATTTTCATCACGCGTGCGCTCTTAACTACTTGTGGTAGAAACATTTTGCCTTCGCCAAAAAGTTCGCCTACGTCTGACATTCCTTTCATGAGGACTTCGTCTATCACTTTCACTGGTGATTTTTTCTCTTCCAATGACAATAGTGCATCGGCTTCTACTTCTTCTGGTAAACCTTTGACTATCTTGTAGATAAGTCGCTGTGTAACGTCAGGGTAAATTTCTTTTACATCCTTATGTATGTGTGCAGGCGCTGTCTTTTCGGTATTTTGTAGTGTTTGAGCAAAAGCGATAAGACGCTCTCCTGCGGCAGGGTCTTTATTTAAAATAACATCTTCTACATGCCTTAAAAGCTCTTTTTCTATGTCTGAATACACCTGTATCATACCTGCATTGACTATTCCCATATCCATGCCTGCGTGTATGGCGTGATATAAAAACACTGAGTGCATGGCTTCACGGACGGTATTGTTTCCACGAAAAGAGAACGATAAATTGCTGACTCCTCCGCTAATTTTCACTCCCGGACAGGTGCGTTTTATTTCTGCGGTAGCCCGTATAAAATCCTCAGCATAAGCATCATGCTGTGGCATTCCTGTGGCTACGGATAATATATTTGGGTCAAAAATAATGTCATGAGCATCAAATCCATTTTTCAAAAGCAGACGATACATTCTTTGGGCTACATCCACTTTTCTTTGGTAAGTATCAGCTTGCCCATTTTCGTCAAAAAGCATTACAACAGCTGCGTGTCCCAATGAATGAATGGTTTTAGCGTGTTCCAAAAACGTTTTTTCGCCTTCTTTTAGAGAAATGCTGTTTACTATATGTTTGCCTTGCACGCATTTCATACCCTCCAAAAGTACATTCCAGTCCGAAGAGTCTATCATCACAGGCAATTTGGCTATGTCTGGTTCACTGGCTATCAAACGCAAAAAATGAGCCATGGCTTCTTTGGCGTCTATCATCGGAGCATCCATACAGACATCTATTATCTGAGCGCCGTCTTGGACTTGTTTGCGTACTATTTCCACAGCTTCGTTCCATGCGCCTTCACGAACAAGGCAGGCAAATTTGGCACTTCCAGCTACATTGGCACGTTCTCCGATGCTCACAAAATTTGCCTGAGGTGTTATTTCAAAGGGTTCAAGCCCTGCCAAAATAGTTTCTTTTTTTAATGTAGAAAAAGTACGAGGGGAGTATTTCTGGGCTGCTTTTGACAAAAGTTGTATGTATTTGGGTGTGGTGCCACAACATCCACCTATGATATTCACAAGCCCTTCACTCATATACTGTTCTACGCATTTTGCCGTTTCTTCTTCGCTTTGAGCGTATCCTCCAAAACCGTCCGGAAGTCCTGCATTAGGGTGCGAGGAGACGGGTAGTGGTGCTACCTCGCTAAGACGGCGGACATATTTTTTCAATTCATCGGCTCCCATGGCACAGTTTAGTCCAATGGAAAAAAGTCCCATAGATGCAAATGATGCGCAAAAAGCCTCTACTGTCTGTCCAGAGAGCAAGCGTCCGCTGGCGTCGGCTATTGTTCCAGAGAGCATTATCGGCAAAGAACAGGTGTCTTTGGCTGCTTTTACGGCGGCTTTGGCATTGAGGGCATCAAAAGATGTTTCTATCAAAATGAGGTCAACACCACCTTCTACCAATGCCGATATTTGTTCACAATATGATGCGTACAGCTGGTCAAAGGTTACATTTCTTACAGAAGAATCTTCCACACTTGGCGATATGGATGCGCTGCGTCCGGTTGGTCCTACATCACCTGCGACATAGCGTTTTTTTTGAGAGGTAGAGTATTTTAAGGCTATATTTTTGGCTATTTTTGCTCCGCAAATATTTATTTCGCGCACATAGGATTCCATACCGTAATCTTTCAATGAAATGGAGTTGGCACTGAAAGTGTTGGTGGTTATGATGTCTGCCCCTGCATCGAGATACTGCTGATGGATTTTTTCTATAACATCGGGGCGAGAGATATTGAGTAGGTCATTAAGTCCTCGGCAAAGTCCTTTCTTAGGATGTGTAAAATCCTTTTCTGTCAGTCCTTCACGTTGTATCATAGTGCCTGTGGCTCCGTCCAATATGAGTATTCTCTCTTTGAGTGCGTTTTCTATACTTTTTTCCTGCATTTTCTTCTAAATAAGGAAGCAAAGGTATGTATATAATGATAAAATGTCAAAAAAAGTACGTTCAAAGTTAGTCTTTTTCATTTATTGTTATGATAAATATAATCGTATTTTTTTATGTAAAAAAATCATTTTTATGCAATATATTTGCTCAATGTATAATACATATTCGATATGGAGGTGTACAAGGTTAAAATATACATTTATAGGTATTTGCTTATTTTATGTACTGTATGTGCATTTACTAATTTGCATGCGCAGGAGTCTTTAAATGATAAAGACTTTATATTAGTTATAACATCATACACGGCAGATTCTCGACGGGTAACCACATTTATTTCAGACTTTAAAAAGACTCTTGTCCAAAGAGCAGATTATCCTTATGAAATCTTGATGGAAAACATGAATTATCAAGGTTTAGATAAGGCACATCTATGGAAAGAGCAAATGAAACATGTGCTTGATAAATATAAAACGCCTCACCTTAAAGGCATTATACTACTCGGGCAGGAATCTTGGGCATCTTTTTTAAGTCAAGACAGCATACCTAATATGCCTTTTTATTCATATTATGTCAGTGAAAATGGCGTCCTTTTGAATGATTTACCAAAAGACCCTTCTAAATGGTTCCCAGAAAGTGTAAATACCCGTCTTGTAGCGCAGAAAATGGGAGGTGGTGGTTTTATGAACCAATATGACGTTCAGGCAAACATAAACCTTATCCGATTACTTTACCCAAGCGTTAAAAACATAGCTTTTCTTTCGGACAATACATACGGTGGAGTGTCTCTTCAAGCACGCGTCCGCAAAATTTTTGCCGAAAAATATTCTTTTTTAAACCTCATTCTCTTAGACAGCAGGGTATACACCGTAGAGCAGTTAAAGGAAAAAATAACTAAACTGCCAAAAAATACTGTTATGCTCTTGGGTACATGGCGTGTGGATAAGTCAGGACTATATTTTCTCCAAAATAATATAATGAGTCTTTTGCCAGAAAAGAGTACAATACCTATTTTTACTTTAACAGGTTTAGGCAATGGAAGTTCAGTTATAGGTGGGTGTATTCCAGATTATTCATCGGAAAAAACGTCATACATTGCCAATAAGATATATGATTTTTATCACGGCAAAAACAGCTCTATAAATGCTTTTAGCATAAATAAGAATGTGTTTGTATTTTATAAAAACAAATTAGATGAATATGACATACATGAATACCAGTTGCCTGAAAATTCAGTAGTTATAAATGATTCAGATGTCTTATTAAATAAATACAAGACTTATTTTGAAAAACAGACAATTTTACTTGTAGGACTTGTGGTAATCATCATATTTCTTACAGTGCTATACAGAAGAAATAAAAGACTCCGTAAAGAACTGGAAAATAGTGCCGAAGAACTAAAACAAGCAAAAGAAAAAGCAGAGGAATCAGACCGTTTGAAAAGTGCATTTTTAGCCAATATGAGTCATGAAATACGTACACCACTTAATGCAATAGTAGGATTTTCCAATCTTTTGATACAAGAAGATGTTTCAAAAGAAGAAAAAGAACAGTTTGGAAATATCATAACAGAAAACAATAACCTGCTGTTAAAACTAATAAATGATGTTTTAGACCTTTCACGCATAGAATCAAACCGTATAGTTATTAATAATACGCGTTTTGACCTTTCTGAACACATCCAAAACATTTGTTCCACCATGTCCCCACGTGTGGAAAAAGGTGTAAAACTATTATACAAAGTACCTTATAAGCATTGCTACATAGAATTTGACAAAAGTCGTCTGTCACAAATTATTATTAATTTTGTTGTAAACGCCATAAAATTCACAAAAAAAGGACACATCAAAATATACTACCAAGTACAAGATGAAGGCGTTAAAATAAGTGTGGAAGACACAGGAATAGGCATACCAGAGGAAAAACAACATCTTGTGTTTGAACGTTTTGAAAAACTTAACGACTTTGCACAAGGCACAGGACTCGGACTTTCTATTTGCAAAGCCATAATGGACACCGTAGGAGGAGACATAGGCGTATATTCCACAGAAGGAAAAGGCTCTACTTTTTGGATTTTCATACCTGTAAAAGTAGAAACAGATAAGTAAAACACATAAAAAGAGCCACCATT
>JAQUTH010000085.1 GCA_028709885.1 Flavobacteriales bacterium | reverse complement strand
CTTGCATCACACCTGCGCCAAGAACGCCTCCTGTAAATTGTCTCACCCCGAATGCCTCACTAAAAATACTCTGCAACGCCGAAGGAATGAGAGAAAAATTATTTACAAGTATGTATAAAGTGATAGAAATGTATAAGATAGCCATCACCGGAACAATGACCGATGACAGAGCTGCTATTCTTCTTATCCCACCAAAAATGATGACAAAAGTGGCGATACACAGAAAAATGCCTATCATATATCCCTGAATATCATAGGATTTTGAAAATGCCTGCGATATAGTGTTGGACTGCACAGAGTTAAACGACAATCCAAACGTAATACATATAACTACCGCAAAAAGTACAGCAGCCCATTTACACCTTAATCCATACAGAATGTAGTAAGCAGGACCTCCTATATAAGTGCCTTTTTCTCGTTGTTTGTACACCTGAGCCAATGTGGACTCCACAAAAGCAGACGCTGCACCTATTAACGCCATTACCCACATCCAGAATATAGATGCCGCACCTCCTATGCTTATGGCTGTGGCAACACCAGCTAAGTTTCCTGTTCCTACCCGTGATGCTATGCTCACGCAAAAGGCTTGAAAAGAGGAAATACCCTTTTTATCTTCGCTCTTTTTTATACTCTCACCCAATAAACTGACCATTTCCACAGGATGACGAAACTGTACGCCACGAAGTCTTATAGTGAAATATACTCCGCAGAATATCAATAGACTAACTAATACATAAGTCCATAAATAATCATTTATCCCGTTGATAATGGTATTTATAACATCTTGCATGATTAGCGGTGTAAACCTTTGTCTCTTAGGTATTTGATTAGCATTTCTGGACGGTCTGTCTGGAAGATGGTAGCGCCCATTTTAATGTGAATGTCATAAACAGAAAGGTCATCCACAGCATCGTCATCATCCATACCACCGCACAGGCTATCCCAAAGGGTATTGACCCACACTCGTGAATTACTATTTATTATTTTACTGTATGCCGATGTAACATCTGAATTTAATTTACTGAAAACCACTTCATAAGCCACAGCTGGCATTTTTGCCAAATAACTATTTAAAAGGTCTTCTCCGCCTTCTTTTTGAATGTTGATGATAGGCATATACATCATCATATTTTTATCGGATATATTAGCAAATGCTTTTTCTACTTTGGCAACATCGTAACCGCTTTTTATCAGTATCTGACGTGCGGTACCAGTTTTTTCAAGCAATTTTTGCACCAAAGGAAAATAGTCAAAGCCCTTGTCTATGTTGAGCATCACGCGCCCTTTGCATAGCTCCAATACCTCTTCAAATGTAGGTACAGGATATTTGCTCACTACACCACAACCGTTTTTAAGGCGCAGTTTTTTCAGCGAATCAAGTGTGTAGGACGAAACTTTGCCCTTGCCATTGGTGGTGCGGTCTACCGTGCGGTCGTGCATCAGGACAAGAACGCTATCACTTGTCATGGCGAGGTCTATTTCCACTATGTCCACTCCTATATTTATGGCGCTTTCTATCCCTTTGAGAGAGTTCTCTGGAAAATTTCGCCAGTCTCCACGGTGAGATACCACTGTTATGTACTTGTCTTTCGGGTGGTTAAGCGTGTAAATGATGTGTTCAACGGGGTTAGATTGCCCCCAAAGAGATAATGTAATTAAGAATAATAATGAGGAAAATATTACCCGTTTCATATTGATGGTGTTTATGATTATTGTGTTGTAAAATTATGTATTTTTTAGTTATCAAAAATAAAAAAGCCCGCCTTTGAGCGAGCTTTTTATACTAAAATATGCTAAAAGTTATTTTGCTACATTCACAGCACGAGTTTCGCGAATGACTATAACGCGAACTTGTCCCGGGTAAGTCATTTCATTTTGTATTTTCTGAGAAATGTCAAATGAAATTTCGGAAGCGCGTTGGTCTGATACTTTGTCAGACTCTACTATAACGCGAAGCTCACGTCCTGCTTGTATGGCGTATGCTTTTACAACACCGTCAAAACCAAGTGCCATTTCCTCCAATTCGCGAAGACGTTGTAGGTAGCTTTCTACCACCTGACGACGCGCTCCTGGACGCGCTCCTGATATTGCGTCGCAAACCTGAATGATAGGGGAGATGAGTGTTTTCATTTCCTCTTCGTCGTGGTGGGCACCTATGGCGTTGCATACTTCTGGGTTTTCTCCGTATTTTTCTGCCCACTGCATACCAAGTATTGCGTGTGGAGTTTCGCTTTCGCTATCTGGTACTTTACCTATGTCGTGAAGAAGTCCTGCACGTTTTGCCAATTTGGCATTTAGTCCTAATTCTGATGCCATGGTGGCGGCAAGGTTTGCTACTTCGCGTGAGTGTTGAAGTAGGTTTTGTCCGTATGATGAACGGTATTTCATGCGTCCTATCACCTTTATTAGTTCAGGGTGGAGTCCGTGTATGCCGAGGTCTATGGTTGTTTTTTTACCTGTGGCTATTATTTCGTCTTCTATCTGTTTGCGTGTTTTGGCTACTACTTCTTCTATGCGGGCAGGGTGTATGCGTCCGTCAGTAACCAGTTTGTGTAGAGATAGGCGTGCTATTTCGCGACGAACAGGGTCAAAGCATGAAAGGATGATAGCCTCAGGGGTGTCATCTACTATGATTTCTACTCCAGTGGCGGCTTCCAGTGCGCGGATGTTTCGTCCTTCGCGTCCTATGATGCGTCCTTTTATGTCGTCAGATTCTATGTTAAATACAGATACGCTGTTTTCTATTGCATCCTCGGTAGCGGTGCGCTGGATAGTCTGTATGACTATTTTTTTGGCTTCGTTCTTGGCTGTAAGTTTGGCTTCGTCTATGGTTTCCTGAATGTAACTCATAGCATTTGCGCGAGCTTCTGTTTTCAGTATGTCAAAAAGCTCTTCTTTTGCTTTGTCTGCCGAGTAGCCAGATATTTCTTCAAGTTTTTCTACTTGTGTATTGTGCTGGCGTTCAAGTTCTTCTGTTTTCTTTGTCAGTTTTTCGTTCAGTTTTTCGTTATCGGCTATGCCTGTTTCCAACTGACGTTCTTTTTTCTTTTGTTCTTCAAGCATTTGGGACAATTTAGCCTCTTTTTGGGTGGCGCGTTGTTCGCTTTCTGCTATCTTGCGGTTTTTCTGGTTGATTATTTTTTCGTGTTCCGCTTTTAGTTCTATGAACTTTTCTTTGGCTTGAAGTATTTTGTCTTTTTTGACGCTTTCGGCTTCAAGTTTTGCTTCACGCAAAATTGATTCGGCTTCTTTTTTAGCGTCGCTTACTAATTTGGCATTTTCGCGGGTGATACGACGATGGTTTAGCAAACCTATTACTGCAATGGTTGCTCCTCCTGCTACCACACCTGCCAACAAAGTTATTATCCAATCCATAACGTAGTGTTAGTGTATAAAAAACCTGCATAAGTTCTTAACTAAGTTTTGTTGAAAGTAAATTCCGGTATGACCAGGAATTAGAACCGTGGTGATGAGCAGAACAATGCAATGTCTTTCATAGAAAAGAATACCCTTGCGGGCATGCACTCTGTCTTAGCAACACCAACCTGTTTCCGTATGAAACGTCGCGTTGAATTTACTCAAAGACACTTAGAACCTATGCAGGAATATGTGTTTAACTTTAATTGTTTAATTTCCGTTTATGATGAGCATTTCCTCTTCTATGTTTTTTCTAAGGTTTTCCAGTGATGTTACCATTGCTGCAAGCTCCTTTTCAGATGAGGAAATATTCTTGTCATAATTAATTGCCAGCTGCAAGGCAACGACTGCCAGAGCTTTTGTTTTGTCTATTTTTGGATTAGACATCATCAATTCTCTAACCATATCGTTTATCCCTTTTGCCGAACGTCTGGTGATTTCTTCTTCATCGGACTGGTTTTCGTCCCGTTGTATTCTAATGGATATTTTTTCATCGGCTATGAAAACGTTTACTATCAAATCGTCATCTTTTGCCATGGTCAAATATTCTTTGGTTACCTTTTATTTCGTTGGAAAAATGTCATTTAGTTTTTCTTTGCATCTGATAAAAGGGCTATGCTCTTATCTATGTCTTTTATCAAACGCTGTATCCGCTGTTTAAGGACTTTTTTTTGAGAGTTGTTGTCTTCTCCTTGGTCTAAGCCATTAGACATGCGTGCTAAAATCAATTTTTCTTCTTTTTCTTTTAAAGATTCACTCAAACTTTCGTTTTTGGCTTTTAAGGCTTCAAATTCCTGCTTAAGTATTCGGTTTTCCCTCCGCAAAGTATCACAATGGTCTCTTATAACTGCAACTGCTTTGTTCAGTTTATCAATTATTTGAAGGCTATTTTCCATACTATTGCATAGTTTTACCGATATACCACAAATGTAATATAAGTGTTTCGGTTTAGCAAATTTTAGAGCATTTATTTTTTTGAAAAAATGCTTTTTTTGTGAGTGAAAGAAAGATATAGGCAAAAAAACTATTCATCAAGAATGATGTCATTGACTGTGTAAAGTGTTATTTTGTACACCAGACAAGTGTTCGGTGGTACTACTGGTGAAGATAGTCCTGTGGCTCCCCATGCAGAAGTAGATGGTATTATCAGCCATGCTATACCCGGTGTGGAATACACTCCTGTTGGGTTTTCTATGGAGGTGTTCATTGCTGTTAATCCTTGCTGTATGCCTTTTATGGCACCAGATACCCATACTTCAAATAGTTTTGAAGGGTCTGTGGAGCTATCAAATAATTCAAGATTGTCCAGATAATAAGCCTTGTAGAGTAGTGCAGCGCGGTCTTGGGTAGATACCCCAGCGCCATTTCCTATTTGGAGGTGGATAATATAAATGTTGTTTACTGCTTTTGCGGTATCTATCAGTGGGATAGAACCTGCTGGTGCGTTTTGGGTAGGTACTAATTCTCCTGCTGGCGAAAGGCTGTATGTGGCTATGAAGTTTTCTATTTTTGCCTTGTCCCGAACGGATTGGGCAGTAGAATCGCTTATGTTTCGTCCGCAAGATGTAGATATAAACAGCGTTATCACTGCTGTGAGCAATGATAACGCATATTTACATGATATTTTTTTAGACGAAAAAATCATTTTATTACTTCTTTGTTGCGATGTTCTGCCATTTGGTTATTTCCGTGTTTTTGGAAATGCTCAGTGTGTTAGATGTGGCATCGTCTTTTATGTAATTGGCTATGGATAAAAGATTGATGTTGAATATAAGGACTGAGTTAGGAGGTATAGATGCCGATAATTCATCTCCATATCCATATTTAGATGGCATTATAATAAAACCCTTGCCTCCTCCTGTCCATGTTTGTTTTATGTAGTCGGGGTCTTGTGTGCCGTCTTCGTTAGGTTCTGGTGTTACAGTTACCAAATCCAAATATCCTGGTTCAAAATATTTCATACCTACTGAAAAACCTACTATTGAGCCACTGGTAAGGTATAGGGTGCTTCCTGTTGGTGCTATGGCAAAACTTTTGTCGTTAAGCAGATAGCCTGTGTATTTTACCAGAACCGCACTTGAATCCTGTGGACGGTCAGCACTATGGCCGCGGCTGTGTATAAACATCCATATACCAGATGCTCTTTCCACTGTATCGCCAGAAGGGATGACCACTTTTATCTTTGTAGTGTCTTGGAAGGCGCGTCCTAAAAGTTCATCGTATGGTGTGTCCTTTGTTACAGCTTCTGTGCGACGTGTTTCCCATAGGTTATCTGGGTCTCCGTCTTTTGCTTCTTGAAGTTCAGGACCGTACTGAGTATTCACTACGCGGTGTGTGCGCATATAAAGTTCTATTCCTTGGGCGTTTGCGGTATCTATAAACTGTTGTTTATCGTAATTAGACACTTTTTTCAAACAAGACACAGCTACCAGAGTGCCTAAGAGTAGTAATATGGTTTTTTTGAACATAATTCGTTTATTTCTATTTTGGTTGCAATTTTAGGCAATTATCGCCAATAAAAAAACAACTTTATGATTTCAACCACAAATGAGGCTAAAATATAACTCTTTTAGTAAAATTTTAATAAAATTATTTAGCTAAAAGGGCTTTTACGGTGTCAGCTATTGCTTTGCCTTCGGCTTTTCCAGCCAATGCTTTTGATGCTACACCCATGACTTTGCCCATATCGGCAGGGGAGGAGGCTCCTACTTGCGCTATGATTTTAGCTATTTCAGCGCTGAGCTCTTCTGAGGACATCTGAGCAGGTAGGAATTTTTCTATCACTGCTACTTGTGAAAGCTCTGTTTCTGCCAAATCGGCACGGTTTTGTCCTTGGTATATAGCGGCTGCGTCTTTGCGTTGTTTTACCAGTTTTTGCAGAAGTTTCATTTCATCTGATGGAGAAAGTTCTGTGTTTCCACCAGCTGTCTTGGCTAAAAGTATCTCAGATTTTATGGCTCTGAGAGATTCCAATGCTACTTTGTCTTTTGCTTTCATGGCTTCTTTTAGAGAAGACATGATTTGTGTTTCTAAACTCATTTTAAAATATGTTTATAAATCTTTTTCTATACGTTCTATTTCGCGTTCATAAAATTCGCCAGCCTGAACAAATAATTTTTCTGATTCTTCGGCTAATTCTCTTTCGTCTTCTTCGCTAACATCGTCCATCCACTCTACATCATCATCTACAAGATTGATGATAAAACGTGGATATTGGGTGTGGATGACGAAAATAGCGTCGTCGCAGTCTGTGTTGTCTCCCAAAAGGAATTTAGGTAAATTCATGTTTTACACGTGTTTAAGGTTTTATATGAGGCATTTTTTTCAGCTTCAAATATAAGCGCAAGGTAAGCATTACTGCGCAAAAAACCAAACCTAATGACAAACCTATCCATATTCCCAAAACTTTCAGTCCTACCCATTCAGAAAAAACTATTGCCAGAGGGAAAGCTACCACCCAGTACCCTATGGCTGTGATAACGGTAGGAGTTTTAACATCTTGTAGTCCACGAAGAGCGCCTTGGCTCACCACTTGAACTCCGTCAAAAAGCTCAAAAGCTGCCACCACCAAAAACAAAGGAGCTGTTATGCTTATCATATATTCGTTTTCTGGAAAGAAAATGGCAGGTATATAATTTCTGAAAATAATGAACGATACCCCGAAAATACTCATCAACGTTATCACCATGACGTAGATACTTTTGCATGCTTTTTTCATACCTTCCATATCGTTTTTTCCCATGAAATGACTAACTCTTATGGTGGAAGCTACCGCCAGACCAGAGACAAACGTGTATGTAAGTCCCGACATTTGCCCTGCTACCTGATGTGCGGACTGGAACGAATAACCGTAACGTCCAGCCAATAAAGTAGCAGCACTGAATACTCCTATTTCAAACAGCATTTGCAGTGATGTTGGCGTTCCTATGCCGAGTATCTTTTTTATGGTGCGTTTTTTTATTTCTTTGAGAGGATGTAAGAGGATAAAATGCTTAAAAGTTTTCATGTTCCAGAAAATACCTATCATGATAAAAACAAGGAATATTCTGGAAATGAACGTACCCCATGCTGCTCCCTGTACCCCCATAGCATCAAAACCCCAGTGTCCGTATATAAGGGCGTAGTTAGCCACCACGTTGATACCGTTGGCTATGATGACAGCTATCATACCAGGCCATGTGTTTGACATACCGTCAGAAGTCTGTTTGTACGTTTGAAATATCATAACCGGTATCATGGATAGTCCAACTATCATAAGATATTGTTCTGCCGCAGGACCTACCGCAGGGTCTTGTCCTAATGCCTTAGAACTGAGAATAGGTGCAGTCACCAATAACAACAACGCTGAAATAACACCTATGCAGATGTTTATTATCTGCCCATTTCTGAAAATGCGGTCTATCTCGTGAGTGTCATTCTGTGCGTGGCTGTAAGATACAAAAGGTGTCATACCGTACGATATGCCTGTACCTCCCAAAAGTACGAGGATAAAAATAGCATTTGCCGCAGCGCAGGCAGCAAGGGCTGTTTCTCCTTCCACGCCACCTATGTGTGCCAACATATAATTATCTACCAGTCCGGTAAGTACGTTGGCAGCCTGCCCGAACATTACAGGTGCGGCTAAAATTATATTCTCGCGGTATTCTCGTCCTATCTTGAAACCCATTTTTCGTTTTTTCTTTCGGGGCAAAGGTAGGACTTATTTACAATAATACACCCCCGAAATCAATTTCCGTTTTTTTCTCTAAGAAGTTCCGCGCGGTAGTGGTCTAACTGCGCCGCTACGTCTTTTGCCAATGTAGGTATCTGAGGGTTTATCTTTTGCAATTCTTTTAAGATGATACTCACCACAATGTACCGTGCCAATGGTTTGCTATCGGCAGGTACCACCCACCAACGCGCCCCTTGACATGATGTGCAGCGTATCATTTGGTTGTACGCCTCCATATATTGCTCCCACCATTGGCGTTCATACATATCGGATGGAGAGAATTTCCAGGTTTTGCCCTTTTTTTTTATTCTGTCTAAAAGCCGTTTGCGCTT
>JAQUTH010000084.1 GCA_028709885.1 Flavobacteriales bacterium | reverse complement strand
TCATAGGCAAGAGCGCTGACGAATGTGCTTCATTTACAGCTCCTTTGCATTTGACAATAGAGAAGATATCTAACGTTGAACCTCACGCTTTGGATGCTGAACTTTTCGGCAAGATATATGGTGAGGGCACAGTGGCTGATGAGGCTGCTTTCCGCGCTAAAATACAAGGCGAGGCTGAGGCTGCTTTTGCTACTGAGACAGACTCTCAGGCTATGAACGACACTGTTGATTTCTTGATAGAGAACACCAAATTTGACCTGCCATTAGAATTTTTGAAAAAATGGCTTATGGTTGCTGGTGAAAAACAGATGAGCGAAGAAGAAGCTGCCAAAGAACTTGAAAACAGCGAAAAAGGACTTCGTTACCAGCTGATAGAAACAGAGATATTGGCAGAGAACGGTGTTCGTATAGAATATGCCGACATAGTGGAACGTGCCAAAGCTCTTATCCGTATGCAGATGGCTCAGTACGGTCAGGTAGATATGAAAGACGAAGACCTCAACCCAATAGTAGAACGCGTTCTTAAAAACAAAGAAGAGATAGGGCGTCTTCAAAGCATGATTATCCGTGAAAAAATGCTCGCTATTTTCAAAGAAAAAGTACCTTACAAAACAAAAGAGGTTACTTTGGAAGAGTTTGTAAAAGCAATAGCTAAAAAGAAATAATACAAACATTTAGTCTGATGAATGAGCGGTAAATCTTAGGATATACCGCTCTATTTTTTTACATTTGCAACGTAAGACAAAACATTTTAAAATGAACACAAAAGACGAATTTAGAAAATTTGCCACCGGACACTTAGGCATTTCCAGTTACCAACTGGACAGCTACGCTTCCATTTATGGCGAATACATATCTCCCACTGTGATAGAAGAACGCCAGATGAACGTAGCTCAAATGGACGTTTTTTCACGCCTTATGATGGACAGAATCATATTCCTTGGCACTGGAATAAATGATTATGTAGCCAACATCATCCAAGGTCAACTCCTTTTCCTCTCTTCGGTAGATAACACCAAAGACATAAGCATTTACATAAACTCTCCTGGTGGAGGCGTATATGCAGGGCTTGGCATTTATGACACCATGCAGTACATAAACCCTAACGTGGCTACTATTTGCACAGGTATGGCAGCAAGTATGGCAGCGGTACTTATGGCAAGTGGTGAGAAAGGCAAACGTAGCGCACTGAAACATTCCCGAATAATGATACACCAACCTCTTGGCGGTGTACAAGGTCAGGCTTCGGACATAGAGATAACTGCTCGCG
The DNA here is from genome assembly GCA_028709885.1 of Flavobacteriales bacterium. Classification (GTDB taxonomy): domain Bacteria; phylum Bacteroidota; class Bacteroidia; order Flavobacteriales; family UBA1820; genus Merdimorpha. The sequence continues at coordinate 7,296 of JAQUTH010000084.1, read as the reverse complement.
AGATAAAAAAACTCCGCGATGAACTTTACAGCATATTGGCAGACCATACCGGACAGCCTTTTGAAAAAGTAGAAAAAGACAGCGACCGTGATTACTGGATGACTGCCCATGAGGCTCTGGATTACGGTATGATAGATGAGATTTTGGAGAGAAAAAAATAATCTTTTCTCTTTTTACCAGTAAATAAAATATATGGCAAATAACAATAAAGATAATAATCGTTGCTCATTTTGCGGACGTCCACGTAGCGAAACAAGACTGCTGATACAGGGTCCGGGGGTGTGCATTTGCGACCAATGTGTAGAACAGGCAAGTGGCATTCTCCGCGATGAATTGCTGGATACCGAAGACGAAAATGCGGTTCAGACTAATGTATCAGAACTAAAAAAGCCTACTGAGATAAAAGCATGGCTTGACCAGTACGTTATAGGACAGAACGAAGCAAAAAAAGTCCTCGCCGTGGCAGTATATAACCGCTACAAACGTCTTGGACAAGGCAAAAAAGAAGATGTTGAGATAGAAAAATCCAACATCATGATGGTAGGACCTACTGGTACTGGAAAAACTCTTTTGGCACGAAGCATAGCCAAGATGTTGGACGTACCGTTTACCATAGTGGACGCTACCGTTCTTACCGAGGCTGGTTATGTGGGTGAAGACGTGGAAAACATACTCACTCGCCTACTTCAAGCAGCTGACTACGACGTCAAAAAAGCACAACGCGGTATAGTTTTTATAGATGAGATAGATAAAATCTCTCGCAAGAGCGACAACCCTTCCATAACCCGTGATGTAAGCGGAGAAGGCGTTCAACAGGCTATGCTGAAACTTTTGGAGGGCGCTGTGGTGAATGTTCCTCCTCAGGGTGGGCGCAAACATCCAGAACAGAAATTTGTGGAGGTAGATACAAAAAACATTCTCTTTATAGCAGGTGGTGCTTTTGACGGAATAGAACGCAAGATAAGCCAACGTCTTAACAAGCAGACAGTAGGTTACAGCGCAATAAACAAAGGCGTTTTTTCTACCGATAACATAATGCAGTATGTAGCTCCTCAGGATTTGAAATCTTTTGGTATAATACCTGAGTTGATAGGTCGTTTGCCTGTTTTGACTCACCTTGACCCTCTGGATGCCTCTTCTCTGAGAAAAATACTCACCGAGCCTAAAAATGCTGTCATCAAACAGTACGAACGTCTTTTTGCTATGGACGGCATAGAGCTAAAAATAGACCCTACCGCGTTGGATTACATAGTGAGCAAGGCTATGGAATTCAAAATAGGAGCTCGTGGTCTTCGCAGTCTATGCGAGGCTGTACTGACAGATGCTATGTTTGAAATGCCTGAAAACCCGCCAAAGACTTTCCGTGTAACCAAAAAATACACCGAGGAAAAATTGGCTCGTTTTGCGGCTAAACAAGCTATTTAAATGTCTTATATACCCTTAACCTTTGGTTTGGGGTATTTTCTTATTTTATATCTTTGTAGTTAATTATCTTAAATATACAAAAATGCTAACCAGTATAGATGATATTTTTGCAGTAGCAAAAAGAAAAGCTCAGAATACAAAAAAACGCATAGTGCTGTGTAATGCAGCCAATGAACACTCTCTGCAAGCGGTTATAAAAGCCTGCGAAATGGGCATTGTTTGTCCTATCTTGGTGGGAGACGAAACTCAGATAAAGGAAATAGCTAAAAAAACATCTTTGGACATATCCACAGCAGAGATTATTCACTGCAACACGTTGGAAAAGACCATAGAAGAGTCTGTAAAAGCTGTCCATAACCACCACGCTGACATTTTGATGAAAGGCGGTATTACAACTCCGCAAATAATGAAAGGCGTGCTAAACAAAGAGTACGGACTGCGTTCTTCGGGCATGATTTCGCATTTGGCTATATTTGAAATACCTGAGTACCATAAACTTCTCACCTTGACTGATGCTGCTATGAACATCGCTCCTTCATTGGAAGACAAGGCGGTGATAATCCAAAACACTGTTGATTTTCTTAGAAAAGTAGGGATAGAAACGCCAAAAGTAGCCGCCGTAGCTGCCATAGAGCAGATAAACCCTAAGATGCCTGCCACTGTGGATGCTGATGAGCTAAAACAGATGTATCTTAATGGGAAGATAAAAAACTGCATAGTGGATGGTCCGATGTCTTTTGACTTGTCTATTTCTATGGAGAGCAAAATAGAAAAAGGCTTTCACAGTGATGTGGCTGGTGATGCAGATGTCATTCTGGCACCAGATATAGAGGCGGCTAACATGCTGTACAAATCTTTCTCTTTCTTTGGAAAAGCTCGTGGTGGTGCAGTGATAATAGGTGCTGCTGCTCCGATAGTCTTGACTTCGCGGGCAGATACTATGTACACAAAACTTAGCTCCATAGCTTTATCTGTTGCAGGAATATAAATATAATATACTAATTTAATATGAAGCAATATATAAGCCTTATCATCAATCCCGGTTCTACATCTACCAAAATAGGTGTTTACCGAGACTCTGAACAGTTATTTGAAAAAACCATACGCCACACCGCTGAACAGTTAGCTCCTTTTTCAGACATTTTGGAACAGGAATCTTTCAGAAAGGACGCTATCATTTCTTCGCTAAAAGAAGAGAATTTTGATATAAATACGCTGGACTTTATAATGGCGCGTGGTGGTGTTCTCTCCCCTATGCCTTCTGGTGTTTACACGGTAAACAAAACTATGTTGGAGGACTTGCGCACATCTGCTACCCGACACGCATCTAACCTTGCAGCCATTATAGCTCATTCTCTTTCCGGACAGCTCAAAAACATACCAGCTTTTATAGCAGACCCAGTGGTGGTGGACGAACTGGAACCAGTAGCCCGTATTTCAGGAAATGTTCACTTCCAACGCAAGAGTTTTTTCCATGCCTTGAACCAGAAAGCAACTGCCAAAAAATACGCCAAAGACATCAATAAACCTTACGAAGAGCTTAACCTTATAGTAGCTCACATGGGTGGAGGTGTTACCGTAGGGGCTCACCGCGCAGGACGCGTTATAGATGTAAACCAAGGCATTGACGGAGAAGGTCCTTTTTCTCCTGAACGTTCTGGAACATTGCCAGTGGGAGATTTGGTGAGGATGTGTTTTAGTGGTAAATACTCCAAAGCAGATATTCTGAGTATGATAAACGGACGCGGTGGCGTTTCTTCTTATCTGGGTGTGAGTGATATGCGCGAAGTGGTCAAGATGTCCGAAAGTGGCAATGAGCAGGCAAAACTGATACTTGAAGCTATGGCTTACCAAATAGCCAAAGAGATAGGCGCTATGTACACTGTTTTTTGTGGAAAAGTAGATGCCATTTTGCTCACTGGTGGTATAGCTTATAACACTACCGTTATGGAACTTTTGCGTCCAAGAATTGAATATCTGGCTCCTGTGGTTATGTACCCGGGAGAAGATGAACTGGGTGCATTGGCAAATGCTGGTCTTTCTGTCCTAAAAGGAGAGACCAAGGCTCATGAATATCCTTATAAAAAATAAAGATGATAGAACTCATTTTCGCTACTCATAACGCACACAAAGCCGAAGAGATAAAAGCTCTTTTGCCTGATGGCTTTTCAGTAAAAACCCTTTCTGAAATAGGATGCAATACCGAAATACCAGAAACAGGAGGCACACTGGAAGAAAATTCTCTTCAAAAGGCAAACTATGTTAAAGAACATTTCGGAGGGGACTGTTTTGCAGATGATACCGGTCTTATGGTAGATGCGTTAGGCGGCGCACCGGGTGTATATTCTGCTCGTTACGCTGGTGAAGATGCCACTTATGCGGATAATGTGAACAAACTATTAGCTGCTCTTAGTAGTGAAAAAAACAGAAAAGCACATTTTGCTACTGTCATCACTCTTCTTTTACATGGAAAAAAATACACTTTCACAGGTAGTGTAAACGGTGTAATAACTACCAATATACACGGAGAGGGTGGTTTTGGGTACGACCCTATCTTTCTGCCCGATGGTTTTTCTAAGACTTTTGCACAGATGAGCATGGATGAAAAAGGAAAAATAAGCCACCGTGGACGTGCTTTTTCTAAGATGATAGATTTTTTAAAGAACTACAAAAAAGACTTTTAACATGGATGAACCCGTCATAAAGTACGTCAATAAAGTACGTGTCAGATATAATGACACGGATAAAATGGGAATAGTCTATCACGGCAATTACCCTATGTATTTTGAGGTGTCGCGTTTGGAAATGTTGCGCGCCCGTGGTCTTGAATACCGCAAAATGGAGGAAATGGGCGTAATGCTTCCCGTTTCTGAAATAAAGATAAAATACATTCGCTCTGCTTTTTATGACGATGTGTTGGATGTGGAGGTAACACTGAAAGCACGCCCTGCGGTGCGGGTTATGTTTGACTACCGTGTTACTAACCAAAAGGGAGAACTCATCTGCACAGGTAGTGTTACATTGGCCTGCGTGGATGCTCTAACACGTCGTCCGTGCCGCGCTCCTGAATATTTTTTGGATTGTTTTCCTGAATACACAGAAAAAGAATAAGCACCAAATAGTATAAACATTTAAATATTTATAAAATGAAAAAGATTTTTTCTCTTATAGCCGTAGTGGCTATGATGATTTTAAGCCAAAATGCTTATTGTCAGTCATCTCTTTCCTCTCTTTTAAAAAACGCTACTAATATGGTAAACTCAGCCACTGGAAATGACAAGGCAACAGCATCTGATATGGTAGGTACATGGAAATTTTCTGGTACTGCCTGCAAATTGGAAAGTTCTGACGTACTGAAAAAAGCCGCTGGCGAGGTAGCCGCTTCCACCGCAAAAGAAAAATTGGACTCTTACTGCGCCAAATACGGTCTTACTTCTTCTTCCTGTACTTTTACATTTGTAAATAACGGAACATTCAAGATAGTTACCGCAAAAGGCACTCTCAACGGAACATACACCGTGGACTCAGAAAGTAACCTCACCCTCAAATACACAGGAAAAACATCTCTTTCCTCTCCGTCTATCTCTGGTAAGGTGTACAAAACCACAAGCAGCATCAGTATTCTATGGAGTGCCGATAAGGCTGTGAGTGCTTTTTCTGCCATTTCTTCCACCCTTAACAACGCAACACTGAAAACAATAGTTTCGGCTGTTAATTCTTATGACGGTGTTCTTTTGGGTATAGAATTGTCAAAATAATACCTCTGCATATAAAAAAGCTCGCCTTTGGCGAGCTTTTTTATTTTAAAACGGATAACGACGCTTAGGATTTTTAGGAAACCACCCTTTGCGCACGCGTTCCCTTTGGTCAAAGACTTCTTTTATGCTCCAAAAACATGAGAAGGAAAATACGCCTAAAATGGATTGGATAATGATATTTTCTACCAAAAGGGCAAAAACGAATGTTGCTACCCCACATATAAGAAACGCCCACCATATTTTTACGCCAAAGTAATATTCTCCTTTTGAGACTGCTGGGTGAAACAGTCCGATGATGATAAATGTGATAAGTCCGATGAGTAATCCCTGCATTTTTTTTGAGTTTTTAATCTGTAAAATAAAAGTCCCGCTCACATTTGTAAGCAGGACTATTACGCATTTTAACTAAGTATGCTTCTATTTTCACCGTAATCTATCGGCTGATTTTACAAGGCGTATGTCTTTTTTCACTCCTTTGCGTGCCAAAAATGACATCAACAAAGCGAGGAAAGTACTAATAAGACCCCACACCTCAATACCCTTCTCAGGAGACTGTGCTCCTCCGGATAAGTTTAACTGACGATATATGATGAGAACAAAAACAATCGCTATTATGATAAATACCACGCGAGAGGCTACCAACTGCGCTTTTAGGTATTTAAATAAAAAGATAGACAGCAAAGACAACACTCCGGCTATCATCAGCATTAGCGATACCGGTTCCCATGCAAACTGGGCAGGCAAAAATCTACTCACCCCCGCACAAGACATACCTGCACAGAGTAAAAAATAGAGATTTTGCGGACGTTGTATTATCATATCTTTTTCTTTGAGGACAAAATTACAAAAATCTGCGTTACGTGCCAAATGATTTTCATCTTTGTTGCCACATGACATATTGATACAGAAAAAGACATAGTAAGCACGCTTTTTATTATCTTTGCATTTGGTCATACACTCATGGTAAATAATCAATACAAAGAAAAATATCCTCTGCTCTTTTCAGTGGAACGCCCTTCGGACATAAAACATTTTTCCGAGAAGGAGCTTACTACGCTATCATCAGAGCTCAGAAATTATATCATAGACGTTGTTTCGGTACGTCAAGGGCACTTAGGGTCAAATCTTGGAGTGGTAGAACTCACCGTGGCTCTTCATTACGTTTTTGACACCCCACATGAACCATTGGTATGGGACGTAGGACATCAGGCATACGCCCACAAGATACTATGCGGACGTCGCGATGCTTTTTTACACCTGAGAGAATTGGGCGGAATAAGCGGTTTTCCACGCATAGAAGAAAGTCCGTATGACACTTTTGGCACTGGGCATAGTAGCACATCTATATCGGCAGTGGTAGGAATGGCTTTTGCCGATGCTGTGCAAGGAGTAGAGAAAAACCACATAGCTGTCATCGGCGATGCGTCAATAGCATCTGGAATGGCTCTGGAAGCATTGGATTATGCCTCGGGAACAGACATAAACGTTCTTATCATCTTAAATGATAACGCCATGGGCATAGACCCTTCCACAGGAGCATTGGCTCGGCATTTCATGGAGCTTAGAAAAGGTACTGCCACAGATAATTTTTTCAATACGCTGGGCATACCTTACCACAAAGTGCATAACGGACATGATATTCACGAATTGATAGATGCCTTAAAGGCTATGTCAAAAATGAGCGGTGTGAGAATACTTCACGTCCCCACCATAAAAGGCAAAGGCTACCCTGCTGCCGAAGAGGAACAGACGCTATACCACTATCCTGGTGTTTTTGACCGAAAAACAGGACACGTAAACCCTATGCACTCGCCTCGTTATCAAGATATAGTGGGCGAAAAACTACTGTCATTAGCACAAAAAGACCCTAAGGTATATGCTCTGACACCAGCTATGCCTTCTTCCAGTGGGCTTGCACACATGGCGTACCTTTTACCACAAAGAGTTATAAACACAGGTATAGCCGAGAGCCACACTATAACCATGGCTGCTGGAATGGCGGTTGGAGGGTTAAAACCTTTTGCGGTGGTGTACTCCACTTTTCTCCAACGCGCTTACGACCAAATAATACACGATGTTGCTATACAGAACCTGCCAGTACGTTTTCTTATAG
>JAQUTH010000083.1 GCA_028709885.1 Flavobacteriales bacterium | reverse complement strand
AAAAAAAAGATTTATAAAGCAAGACATTTAAAACAAAACTGCCTATGGCTGTAAAATGAAACGGTCTCTGACCACAGTTTATGGCTGAAAAAAATTGCGAAAGATAAAAAATATAACTATCTTTAATGTAGATATTTAAAACAAAGACCTAAGAACTGACCCAAATCTATTCTCTTTGCCCTGCATCATTACGGTGTGGGGCGTTTTTTTAAGAAAGATATATGTTATATTTTATTTGTAAGGTTTTTCAAAATACCATTTTTTAGATATTTGAAATAGGTTGTTTGAAAAAATAATGTAAGAATTTGTAAAAACAATAACTATAAAACGTAAAAAATATTTATGTTAAATATCTAATTATTAAAAAAAAATATTATATTTAATCGCTGAAAATCAAACTCTAACATAATATTTCTATGACAAAAAAACATCTTAATGTAATACATCCTAAGTACAGCCAGGATGATATTTTCGGAAACAAAAATGAAATAGTACTGGATTATATAGATTATAACATAAACTGTTGGCTATATCCTAAGTATAAGATATAAAAAAACGCCACATAGTGGCGCTTTTTTAAAAGTCTATCAAAACATTATTCTGGACAAGCAAAACGAGATGGGTCTTGCTTGATGATTTCTTTACGCCAACGAATATCCCAACCCGGAGTTTCCACTTTTCCAGGCCCCCCGTATTCAGAGCGAATGAATTTCCCGTCTTTTTCAGGATGAATGACACCGTCAAAGTATTTTAGAAGCAGAAAAGCCTCCAATTTATCCCATTGGGCAACCATTTCCTCGGCATTGTTTATTGAAAAATTGGTAACAAATTCAACAGCTTCATCTGGTGATTCTTTGTATAAAACAGCCGCAGCTGCATCTATGGCAGCTAATGTGCGAATGTGTTTGGCTTCTAATTCAGATTGTTTTTTCCGTATTTCAGGAGCTAAAAGGTTGTATTTTGCGTATGCGTTTTGTGATACTCGGTTGAATTTCCAAAAAGCGGCAGTAGGTGAATATGTGTTGAAATCGCCATTACCGACAGCTATGGACGGTGCTACGCGTGTAGATGAAGTGTAAACAGGTGTGTAGCAAGTGAAATATGTGTCATCAACTCCGAACCACAAAACTCCACCTATTTCATCAGGTAACCATGAACGAGACTGTGAAACAATGGAAAAACCTGTCTGTGGTGTAGATACAGGGCGTTCGCAGAAATATTTTTTACCATCAACATCCCATTCCAAAGGGCGGAGTCCATAAGGTGAATCATATGCCCCTGCCATTATAGTACCGCGAGTGTCCAGTGGAGTGTCTTCGTAATGGTCTCTCATGAGTTCCATGACATCTTTTACGCCCAATTTTTCTTTTGGTTTTATCCACAGAGGCATGCGCTCTGCTGTAAGGTCAAAACCAAGAGCGTATTTCTCATATTTTTTATCCATTTTAGAGTCTATACGTCGGAAAATACTCCATACACGCGCTTCACATGCACGTACTTCTATGAAATTTAGTGGAGCGTAGGTACCTGAAAAATCAAAATTTTTGTCATTTCCTGAGTAATATCCCATTTTTTTTGCAAATGAAATAACATCTGGTGCGTAAAGACAATTTTCGGGGTCATTCAGAGGAAAGGTAGTGATGCGGGCTTGGTTGGCATGAGCACAAATATAACCATCTGGTACTCTGCGTGCTACCCAGACTGCACCTTTTTCTGTTTTTCCTTTTCCGATGAGCTCCATTATCCAAACTTCGTTTTTGTCTGCCAATGAAAATGATTCGCCTGAGGATGCGTATCCGTATTGCGATACCAAATCGGTCATTAATTTAATGGCTTCACGAGCAGTTTTACATCTTTGCAATGCTATGTAAATGAGACTTCCATAGTCCAAAATACCGTTTTCTGGGGCTTCTAATTCAGCGCGTCCGCCAAATGTGGTTTCGGTAATGCAGAGTTGGTATTCGTTCATATTGCCTATGACGTTATATGTCTGTTCGGCTTGTGGTATTTCTCCCAGTAAATGTCCAGGAACGTCCCATTCATAGACTTTTCTCATGCTACCTTTGGCATAGCTGGCGCGTGGGTAGTGGTACAATTCGCCATACATTTGGTATGAGTCTGCTGAATATGTCAGCATGGTGCTTCCGTCTTTTGATGCTCCTTTGGTTACCAAAATGTTGGTACATGCCAAAATTGAGAAATAGCTCCCTGTAAGAAGTGCTATGGTAAATAAAATTTTTCTCATATGTTATCTATTTATATTTATGTACAAGGTTAAAGGTATGAAAAAAAAGCAAAAAACATTCTTATCTCACGTTTAAAAACGTATATTGATGTAGAAAAAAGAGCTTGGCTTATTTTTCCATTTTGTGTAGTGATTTGTTTTGCCCGCCTTTTGGCGGGCAAAATGTTATGATATATAGAAACGGATGGCTTCTTTTATGGTTTCTTCTGGTATGTAATGGTCTATGGATACTTCGCCGATGTTTTTCAGTAGAGAAAAATTTATGCCGCGTTCAGTGTTTTTCTTGTCATGCGCCATAAGAGACATTACATCTGGCAAGTCATCTTCTGTAATATTTGCCAGAGGGTACATTTCTTTTATGTATTCTTTGAAAGATGTGGCAAAATGCTCATCAAGCCCGCATATTTTTGTGGAAAGCCACACTTCTGACACCATGCCTACTGCTACTGCGTGTCCGTGAGAAATGGCGTTCTGGGTATTCATGAGGTGTCCTTCTATGGCATGACCTATGGTATGTCCAAAGTTAAGGGCTTTGCGGATGCCTTTTTCATGAGGGTCTTGCAAAACGACGTCGTATTTTATTTTAACAGAGTCATACACCAGTTTTTCTATTTTTTCCAATGAAAAATCTGCTTGTGAGGATAGCTCTTTCCAATGTTTTTCAGACATTATGAGCCCGTGTTTTATCATTTCTGCAAATCCTGAAAGTATTTCTCTTTGTGGTAGCGTGCTTAGAAAAAGAGAGCTTACCACCACCATTTCAGGTAGGGTAAATAGTCCAACGATGTTTTTCAACTGTCCCAAATCAACGCCTGTTTTGCCTCCCACAGATGCGTCTACCTGCGAAAGTAGAGTGGTTGGTATGTTGATAAAACGTATTCCTCTCATGTAACATGATGCCACATATCCGCCCATGTCGCATACCACGCCGCCACCTACATTTATAAGAAGGCTTCGGCGGTCAGCTCCTATTTCGGCTAATGTTTCCCACAGCTGGGTGCAGGTGTCTATGTTTTTGTTCTCTTCTCCTGGGTCTATTTCTATCATTTCATATTCGCCAAGGTGTTCCAAACGTTCCACCAATGGCACAAGAGCGTGTTCAAAGGAGTTAGTATCGCCCAAAATGATGATTTTGGTTATGTTTTCTGCGTTTTTCTCCAAATATTCGTCCAGTGATGCTATGCCTTTGTCGCCAAATAATATTTGGCATTTATCTATATGCAATTCGTTCATTCTCAGTGGTTAAAAAGTATTAGTTAAATATAAATTAAAAAGCGTTTTATCTTGCTCTTTTTATTGTTTTAATTCATTACAAAAGTATAAATTTGTAGAACAATAAAAAGACTATTTATCATAAGAAATGGATATAACTACACCTTTGGCAGAAAGAATGCGTCCACAGACATTTGAGGACTATGTATCTCAGTCAAAAATAGTAGGTAAAGGTACTCCGTTGCGTAGGGTGATAGAGTCTGGATATATCCCTTCTATGATATTTTGGGGACCTCCCGGTAGTGGAAAAACAACGCTTGCTTACATTCTTTCGCGGGAGATAAAACGCCCTTTTTATAGCCTCTCGGCCATAAATGCAGGTGTGAAAGATGTCCGAGATGTCATAGCAAAAGCTACCGAAAATGACGGTCTTTTTTCTTCTGGCAAACCTATCCTTTTTATAGATGAGATACACCGTTTTTCAAAAGCGCAACAAGATTCTCTTTTGGCGGCGGTGGAGCGTGGACAGGTGTCTTTGATAGGCGCTACCACAGAAAATCCGAGTTTTGAGGTAATACCAGCACTTTTGTCCCGTTGTCAGGTGTACGTTTTGGAGGCTCATTCAAAGGATGACCTTATAGCTATTTTGCATCATGCGGTGCAGAAAGATGAATATTTATCTTCTAAAAACATTACTTTCAAACAGTACGACGCTCTTCTTAGAATATCTGGCGGAGATGCTCGCAAACTGCTAAATGCACTGGAACTGGTGGTCAGTAGCGAAAAAGACGATGATGTGGTCATTACCAATGAATTGGTACAGAGTAAAATACAACAAAACCTTGCCCGTTATGATAAAAATGGCGAGCAACATTACGATATAATTTCTGCCTTTATAAAGTCTATTCGTGGAAGCGACCCTAACGCTGCTATTTATTGGTTAGCGCGGATGATAGCTGCTGGGGAAGATCTTAAATTCATCGCCCGCCGATTGGTCATTTCTGCCAGTGAGGACATAGGAAATGCCAATCCTACTGCTCTTATCATGGCAAATAATACTTTTCAGGCGGTTACTACTGTCGGATACCCCGAAAGTAGAATAATTCTGGCGCAGTGCGTTACTTATTTGGCGTCGTCTCCAAAGAGTAATTCTTCGTATATGGCGGTCAATGCGGCTTTGTCATATATAGAAAAAACTGGTGATTTGCCTGTGCCGTTACACCTTAGAAATGCACCTACCAAGCTTATGAAAGAGCTTAATTATGGCACTGAGTATGTGTATCCTCATGATATGCCTGGTTCTTTTGCTCAGCAGGAGTATATGCCTGATGATTTGCATGGAAAGAAATTTTTTGAACCGGGGGCAAATGAACGCGAGGAGTCTTTAAGGCGTTTTCTTCGCAGTAAGTGGGGCGAAAAATACAATTACTGAACTAAACTTTACGATGATAGAAATGAAATATTACAACGTGCATTCACATTCTAAATGTTCTGTTACAGACATTAGAAATATTATTTTTGCATGGGATGACCCTATATCAAAGGGATATTACAGCGTTGGGGCGCACCCTTTGTTTTATGAATGGACAAAAGATTTTTATTCTAAATTACATAAAATATGTACCCCAAAAGCGGCATTGGCTGTGGGGGAGTGTGGACTTGATAAACGTAGTCCTATCCCTTTGACTGAACAGGTAGATATTTTTATGACCCATGTTCATGTGTCAGAAGAACTAAAAAAGCCAGTCATAATACACTGTGTAGGGCATTTTAATGAGCTTTCCAATATAATGCGCGAGACCAAACCTACCCAACCGTGGGTGATACATGGTTTTCGTAAAAATCCTCAGTTAGCAGCCTCTCTTGTGGCGCAGGGCTTTTATTTCTCTTTGGGAAAAGAAGGTGTGCGACGTGAAGGTCTGCTTTCGGTTATACCTATTAACCGTCTTTTTTTAGAGACAGATGATGATACTGAAATGACCATAGAGGAACTTTATGCCGAAGTCGCCACTACCATAGGTATAGATGTGGAGCTTTTGGCTCAGCATATAGAGTCTAACTTTAAAAATGTTTTCCTTTCATCAGGAAAATAAAACTCATGATTTTATTTGATTGTAGTTTTGAATGACTTTTTCAAGAAGATATAGATGGTGTTCTTCATCTGCTTTGATTTTGGATAGAAGTTCAGCTATTGTCTGGGCAGTGTTGCTTTGGATGTGGCTGAGTTTTTCTATCATTGAGCTGTAAAAATCTATGCTCGTTTTTTCACTTTGAATATCGGCAATAAGGGCGCTTTTTATGTCTGTACCGTAGTCTATTTCACTGTTATTCCACTGTGAATGTATGGTGCCGCCCAAGGCTAAAATGGTGTCGCCTATCTTATCCAGATGTTTCATTTCTGTTATTGCGATGCCAAGGCACAGCTGTCCTATGGCTGGGTAGAGGGCTGAATGTTTGATGTATTGATACACGGCAGATTGTTCACTGGGTGCAGTAAGTGTCCCTTCCAGTGCTGGGTATAGCCATTCTGGGCTGACACCGTCATCAGGATGAATGTTTTTTTCCTTTGGATAGAGAATATTTGGGTTGCTGTACGGCATGTTGTTTACCAATCCTAAGACCAGTTCGTCCAGTTGGTTGCTGTCGGGATTTTTTTTCAATAGGTAGTTCATGGTTTGATTTTTTTGTTTTGTTTAAAAATAAGATTTATGATAAGATTTTTACAATATAAAATGTTATATAACACATAGTATTTTTCTTTTAATGATTATATTTGCCATTGTGATAATATAAAATACATATATATGAGATTTTTTAAACATTCATTGCCTGTATTTGCGGTAATGATTAGTCTTTCTTGCGTGGCTCAGACTCAAAAAAGAGCTATGACTCATGACGATTATGCTCTGTGGAATGCTATCTCAGGGCAGAAAATAACTAAAAATGGCTCTCATGCGGTGTATGAGCTTATCCCCCAAAGAGGAGACAGCAGAGTTATCATCGTCTCGGCTGACGGGAAAGATGCGGACACTATTTACTGCGCTTCGGAGTCTTTTCTCAGTGCTGATGATGCTTACGTTGCTGTTAGAGTAAAAGCTCCTTTTGCAGTTACTCGTAAGATGAAATTGGATAAAAAGAAACCAGACGATATGCCCAAAGATACTCTTGTGATAAAGAAAATAGGGCAGAAAGAAACCAAAAAATACGCATCTTTATCTGCATGGAAAAAAGGAAAAGATGCTTCGTGGATAGCCTTTACCGTAGAAAAGGAAAAGGTAAAACCACAGATAAAAGATACAGTTAAAAAAGATACCGTTTCTAAAAAAGCAGTAGCCGAAAAGCCAAAAGAAGTAGTAAAAGACACAGCCAAAAAGAAAAAAGTAGAGCTAAAACCATTGGGTAAAAAACTCTGCATTACCAATCCTTCACTTTCCGATAGTCTTTACACTTTTGAAAACGTAACTGAGTTTGCTACCAACAAAGAAGGTTCTTATTTCTGTTTTGTAACAGCTGAAAAAGACAGCGTAGAACATACCAAAGTATATCTTTTTTCTTCGGCAAAGACTGCGGCAGATGTCGTTTTTCAGGGAGAAGGCAACGTTATAAAACCTGTTGTGGATTCTCTTGGGCAGGTGGCTTTCATGTACAGCAAGGATACAGCGAAGGTTAAAAATTACGATGTTTACCTCATGGGTGCAAAAGACCGCGAGGCTAAAAGTCTAAAAGATGCTTATGCAAGTGTTTTAAATGAAAAAACGGTCATAAGTAAAAATTATTCATTGCGTTTTTCCAAATATGGTACCAGACTTTTCTTTGGCGTTGGTGCGCCTGAGGAAAAAGAAGAAAAAGATACTCTTTTGGCAGAGGAAAAGGCGAAATTTGACCTTTGGTCTTGGACAGATATAGACCTCCAACCAAAACAGCTACTCAATGCTCAGAGAGAAAAAACGCGTTCATTTATGTGCGTGTACACTGTGAAAACTAAAAAGGCAGTGCGTCTTGCAGATGATAATATCAGAAATATTAATATTGAAAATGACGGCGAAGCAAAAGTAGCCATAGGTTTTAACGATACTAAATACCGTCTTTCTAATTCCTTAAATGGAGAATACAAGAGCGATGTTTACCTTATAAATGTGTCAACAGCTCAGCGTAGTCTGGTTTTGCCAAATATTCAAGCTAATGTAAGACTTTCTCCTGAACAGAAATACATGGTTTACTTTAACGATGCTGATAGTTGCTATTATTCTATAAAAATAGGAGAAACTACTCCTGTAAATATCTCCAAAGACATAAAAGATGATGTTCTTTACAATGAGGACGATGACCATATAGCATCTACTGTGAGAAATTACGGTGTGTTAGATTTTACAAAAGGAGATAATTATCTTTTGGTGTACGGTAAATACAGCGTATGGCAGTTAGACCTATCAGGAAAAACAGCTCCTGTTAATATTACTGGCGCTACCAAGGAAGATAATCAGTCGTGGACTTACGTTAAAATAGATGATGATGAGCGTTATATTTATTATGGTCAGAAGATGTTTTTCGGTGTGAAAGATAGACAGACAAAGAAAAACGCTATTTATTCTCTTGTTTATGGAAAAACAAAGGCTCAAATAACTGTTCCTATGTCTGAGAAATATTTTTATTTCCCTTTAAAAGCCAAAAATGCAGAGAAATATCTTATCCGTTGGTGTGATTTTAATCATTACCCAGAGCTTCGCATCACTTCATCACTTGATTTGAAAGATGCAGTAACGCTTTCAAAAGCCAACCCTGTAATGGATTCTCTTCTTTGGGGAACAGCAGAACTATACACATGGCGTACGGCTGATGGTCAAGAGCAGACAGGAGTACTGTACAAACCTGAGAATTTTGACCCTCAGAAGAAATACCCTATGATAGTGTATTTCTACGAAACGTACACAGATGATTTGTACCGTTTTTATACCCCTTCGCCTACATATTCTACTGTTAATTTCCCATATTTTGTCAGCAATGATTACATTATATTCATTCCAGACATAAAATATCCTAAGGACGGGTACCCAGGACTGGCAGCAGAAAAAACCATATTCAGTGGTACACTTTCACTTATAGACAAAGGTTTTGTAAACCCCAAAGCGATAGGAATA
>JAQUTH010000082.1 GCA_028709885.1 Flavobacteriales bacterium | reverse complement strand
ACCACTCTTCGCCCAGCATCATCAGTTATGTAAAGCTCACTTGTAGGTACACTAAGGACTATTTTTTCTACATCTCCTGCCTTCACATTTACCTTTTTAAAATCCCTAAGACTATGCAAAGGCATCACCACCGAAGATACCAAATCCCTAACATATAATTGGACAACATCTTTTCCGTCCATTTTGCCAGTATTTTTCACATCCACGCTAACGCAAATAGTATCATTTTTAGAGAAGACACCTTTGTTAATCTTCACATTTTGGTATTCAAAAGACGTGTAAGACAGCCCATAACCAAATGACCACAAAGGCTCAGGAGCAGAGAAAACGTAATCCCGTCCTGGCTTTTGATAACTGCCATGCTGATGATAAAAACCTCTATCGGACGGCAAATAATCATACGTCATCGGCAAATGACCTACACTCTTTGGAAATGTGTAAGTCAAACGTCCAGAAGGGTTTACCGCACCAAAAAGCACATCGGCAATGACAGCGCCTTCACGTTCTCCACCGTACCACTGCGCCAAAACAGCAGGCAAATGCTCTTTTTCCCACTCTATGGTAAAAGGTCTTCCAGCCACCAAAACCAGCACCACAGGCGTACCAGTGGCATACACAGCGCGGATAAGTTTGCCCTGCGCACCAGTGAGAGAAAGGTCATTGAGGTCAAAACCCTCGCCACAAGTAGCCGCACTATAATCTCGTGCCAAAGAAGCAGACGCGCTACCGCAGAAAAGCACCGCCACATCACTCTTTTTAGCCACCGCAACAGCTTCATTTATATCACTCTCATCCAGCGAAGTAAGCGAACAACCATTGGCGTACCGAACATCTATACAGTTACCCACAGCGCGTTTTATCCCCTCCAACGGACTTACCCCGTCTTCATTGCTGCGGCTCCATGAATAATCTCCAAACTGCACTTGGTCTGCATTTGGGCCTATTACAGCCATGGTTTTTATTTTATTTTTATCCAACGGCAAAATATTACCTTCATTTTTCAAAAGAACCACACTTTCTTGGGATATTTCCTGTGCCAAAGCCACAGACTCTGCCGAATGCATCTTTGACGAAGAATATTTTTTGCCGTATGGGTCTTCAAAAAGTCCACATTCAAATTTAACTCTAAGAACCCTCGCCACGGCTGTATCTATCATATTCTGAGGAAAAACGCCTTCACTCACCAACGAAAGAAGCTCGGGATAACAGTTGCTCGCCGCCTCCACATCCAGTCCTGCGGAAAGAGTCTGAACAGCACACTGAGCATCATTTTCAGCAGTATTATGAAAAGTTTTGAGAAGCCCTATTGCACCCCAGTCAGCATAAACAAAACCACGAAAACCCCATTCATTTCTCAAAATATCTGTCAAAAGAAGGTGTGAAGACGAATTAGGCTGTCTATTCCACGAATTATATGTGGACATAACAGCCATAATATCTGTGTTTTTTACTACCATTTCAAAAGGTTTGAGAAAAACATCGCGCATATCGCGCTGGCTACACTGAACAGAAGCCAAATTGAGCCCACTGGTAGGCGCTCCATGTGGACCAAAATGCTTTAACATAGGCAATATTCCACTGTCCAGATAACCACGTACTTCGGCTGTACCCATAGTTCCGCATAAGAAAGGGTCTTCTCCGTAACATTCCTCCACTCGTCCCCAACGGAGGTCTCTAACTACGTCAATACATGGGGCAAGCACTTGTTTTATCCCTTGAAAATGAAGGTCTTGCGCTGTCATCATAGCTCTTTTGTATGCTAACTCTGGGTTAAATGTACTACCCAATGCTATGTTTTGCGGAAAAATGGTAGAGCCTTCGTGGGCACTGCCATGCAAGGACTCCCCTACTATAAAAATAGGTATGCCAAGACGCGTTTTTTCCAACATATATCGCTGTACTTTTGACATATTTTCCTTTATCTGAATGCCTGTGAGTGGAAATCCCTCTACAAAACCCCATGGTAGTTTATTGGCTATTTTTTCCAGTTTTGCCTCATCTAATGCTTTGTCGGTGAGAATGTCCCAATTATGAAGATGCCGTATTTGTGCCATTTTTTCCTCTGGTGTCATACGGGATAAAAGGTCTTGTACGCGCTGTTCGACGGGTGCTTTTGGGTTTTTATACAGTGGCGTTTTTTCCTTTGAAAATACTGATATACCTGCAATGATGAGCAGTAGAGTAAAAAAATGTTTCATTTATGTAGTTTTTGTTTCTACAAATGTAATATTTAGGTTTGGTTTAGAGAATAAAAAAGACAAAAAAATCCCCACAGCCGTAGCCGTGGGGACGTGTATTTAGTTTTATTTTCTTAAAAACTAAGACTCTGGTACGAAAGAAGCCGCTAAGTACTCGCGGTTCATACGTGCTATGTTTTCAAGAGAAACACCCTTAGGGCATTCCACTTCGCAAGCACCTGTGTTGGAGCAGTTACCAAATCCTTCGTGGTCCATCTGAGCCACCATGTTCTTAACACGGCGTGTTGCCTCTACTCTACCTTGTGGTAAAAGAGCAAACTGAGAAACCTTTGCACTAACGAAAAGCATTGCGCTGGCATTAGGGCAAGCGGCTGCACACGCTCCACATCCTATGCAAGAAGCAGCTGCAAACGCACGGTCTGCATTTTCTTTCTTGATAAGGATAGTGTTGGCATCGGTAGGAGTACCGCTGGTGTTTACAGATATGAAACCACCTGCTGCCTGTATGCGGTCATAAGCCTTGCGGTCTACCATAAGGTCTTTGATGACTGGGAATGCTTTGGCGCGGTATGGTTCTATGTAAATGGTATCTCCATCTTTAAATTTGCGCATATGAAGCTGGCAAGTGGTAACGCGGCGTACAGGTCCGTGAGGACGTCCGTTTATTACCAATGAGCACGCTCCGCAAATACCTTCACGACAGTCATGGTCAAATACCACTGGTTCTTCTTTTTTCTCTACGAGCTGTTCGTTAAGTACGTCCAACATTTCAAGGAATGACATATCTGGCGATACGTCTTTCATTTTGTACTCTTTTAGCTCGCCCTTGGCTTCGGCATTAGCCTGACGCCATATCTTAAGTGTTAAATTCATATTTTCTGACATAACTTTTTCTTTTTAATTTCTTTTGACATTAAAGAGGACGAACCATTACTTGTATGAACGTTGTTGAACTTTTGTCTCTTCGTATACAAGAGGTTCTTTGTGTAGAACGGCGTTATCTATGCTATCGCCGACCCACTCCCATGCTGAAACATAAGAATAGTTTTGGTCATCACGTTTAGCCTCACCTTCTTCTGTCTGGTGTTCTTCACGGAAGTGTCCTCCGCAAGACTCCTCACGAGAAAGAGCGTCCATAGCCATTAGCTGACCTAACTCCATGAAGTCTGCCACACGAGATGCTTTTTCCAATTCAGGGTTTAAAGAGTTCTGTGTTCCAGGTATGTACAGTTCTTTCCAGAATTCTGCACGAAGGGCGCGTATAGCCTCGATACCTTCTTCAAGATGCTCTTTGGTACGTCCCATACCTACTTTTTCCCACATGATATGACCCAAACGTTTTGCAAATGAATCTACACTCTTAGTTCCTTTTATTGCGAACAATTTAGCTATGCGGTCTTTTACTTGTTTTTCTACTTCGTCAAACTCTGGAAGATTAGTTGGGATAACACCTGTGTGTATCTCATCTGCCAAATAGTTTGAAATGGTGTTAGGCAAAACGTAGTATCCGTCAGCCAATCCCTGCATCAATGCAGATGCTCCTAAGCGGTTTGCTCCGTGGTCTGAGAAGTTACATTCTCCCAAAGCGTAGCATCCTTTGATAGTAGTCATAAGCTCATAGTCTACCCAAATACCACCCATAGTGTAGTGTACAGCTGGGTATATCATCATAGGAGTAACATATGGGTCTTCATCTGTAATCATTTGATACATCTGGAAAAGGTTACCATATTTCTCCTCAACTACTGCTTTACCGAGGTCATATATCTGCTCTGCGGTAGGATTTTCTATTTGTTTCTGGTGAGCTTCTATGGCTCCGTAACGGTTGATAGCGTATTTGAAATCCAAATAAACAGCTTTACCAGATGGGTTTACACCAAAACCTGCATCGCAACGCTCTTTTGCTGCACGAGATGCAACGTCGCGAGGTACTAAGTTACCGAATGCTGGGTAACGACGTTCCAAATAGAAATCGCGGTCTTCGTCAGGTATATCGGTAGCTTTCTTTTTACCTTGTTGGATAGCTACTGCATCTTCTTTTTTAACTGGTACCCAAATACGTCCGTCATTACGCAATGACTCTGACATAAGGGTAAGTTTTGATTGGTGGTCTCCTGTTACAGGAATACATGTAGGGTGTATCTGTGTAAATGCTGGGTTGGAGAAGTATGCTCCGCGTTTGAATGCTGCCCATGCTGCTGAACCGTTAGAACCCATAGCATTGGTAGAAAGGAAGAATACGTTTCCGTAACCACCTGTTGCCAAAACTACTGCGTGTCCTGAGTAACGTTCTATTTCACCTGTTATCATATTACGAACTATGATACCACGTGCTTTTCCGTCTACTACTACCAAGTCCATCATTTCATGGCGGTCATAAGGTGTTATTTTACCTTTACCTACCTGACGTTGGAATGCTGAATAGCATCCTAATAGAAGCTGTTGTCCTGTCTGACCGGCTGCATAGAATGTACGAGACACCTGTGCTCCACCGAATGAACGGTTGTCCAACTGGCCGCCGTAATCACGTGCGAATGGTACGCCTTGTGCTACGCATTGGTCTATGATATGACCAGATACTTGTGCCAAACGGTAAACGTTTGCTTCACGAG
Source organism: Flavobacteriales bacterium (assembly GCA_028709885.1). Taxonomy (GTDB): domain Bacteria; phylum Bacteroidota; class Bacteroidia; order Flavobacteriales; family UBA1820; genus Merdimorpha. The sequence continues at coordinate 3,803 of JAQUTH010000082.1, read as the reverse complement.
AGCGGTAGTCTCCACCTTTGATGGTGTCATAGAAAAGACGGTATGTTGAGTCTCCGTCGTTGGTGTAGTTTTTGTTAGCGTTGATACCGCCTTGTGCTGCTATGGAGTGCGCACGACGTGCTGAGTCTTGGTAGAAGAACGCTTTTACGTTGTATCCTAACTCTGCCAAAGATGCGGCGGCTGAACCACCTGCCAATCCTGTACCTACTACTATGATATCTATTTTACGTTTGTTTGCTGGGTTTACCAGACGGACGTGTTCTTTGTAGTTATCCCATTTTTTTGCCAAAGGCCCCGCAGGTATCTTAGCATCTAATATTTTTTCGCTCATTTCTTTGTTCGTTTTTAAAAGTTATTAAGCTATAAAACGGCACCACAGTGCTACGAATATAAATCCGAGAGACACTACTGCGCAGTATGCCAATGCGAGTTTTTGAAGGCATGGAAGCCATTTCACATAAGCCTGACCTGTTGTTTGGAACATGGACCAGAATCCGTGAGCCAAGTGAACACCCAAGATAACAAACCACACTATATATAATATGGTGTAGCACATGCTATCTTTGAAAAGATTTACCACTAATTCGTAGTCGTTCTCCACACCACCTACTATTTGGATTTTGTACCAATAGTTAGCCATGTGCAGTACTATCACTCCAAAAATGATGATACCTGTGAGCCACATATAACGTGAAGCCCATGAAGATGCTGCACCATAGTTGGCATTTTTGTAATTGATAGGACGGGACATGGAGTTTTTAACTGCCAAATACAGTCCAAATAAAATGTGCAGGATAAAACCTAACGCAAGGACAGGTTGCAGGGCGTACTTAATGATAGGTGTTCCCATGAAATGTGTCATCGCATTGTAGTATTCGGCACCGCCTACTACAAATAAATTACATGTCAGGTGAACCAACATAAAGACTACAAGGAATGCTCCTGTCAGAGCCATAAAGACCTTGCGACCCACCGATGAAGTTGAAAAACCGGCTTTACTCATGATTGATTGTGTTGTTTTTATTAGTTAATTTTATATCAGATTTTTCCGTTGCGAAGTTAGGCAAAATATCTGTATCCTCGTGTATAAAATTTTCACTACACATATGTATTTTCTATATTTTTTTTCATTTTTTATTTTGAGGTTTAAAAAATGTTCGTATCTTTGCATCGCTGAAATGAAGGATACAGTACTTCACAACACAAATGCTTCAGTAGCTCAGTTGGTTAGAGCACATGACTGTTAATCATGGGGTCGCTGGTTCAAGCCCAGCCTGGAGCGCAAACTTAAAAATGCTGAATATAAGCAAAAAGCCCTTAAACGATATGTTTAAGGGCTTTTTTTTACGCCCAAACAACACTAAAAAATGTTAATTCATGCGAGTTATTATGTCAATTAACTATAAATGTTGGTTAATAGTTGGTGTAAAATATTAACTTTAAATAAAAGAATTTTGACTTTGATAAAATAATAGACTCCACTTATTTCAAAATAGTTCCTTTGGAAACTACCAGCAGAAGTCTAATAGCAAATTGTAACCGCTGTTACTTCAAACAAGACATTTTCTTTACCAAAACTTATTTTCTTTATTCAAGAGAAAAAAACGGTATTTCAATAGCTTACAAAATGGATTTTTAAAAAATGCCTAATCACTACCATACCATGAGTGTGAAGGATTATCTTGCAACATCAAGCGGTTCTCGCAGAATTGGCAAAGAATGTATGTACACCGCCATATATGATAAGTAGAATAAAAATACAACTGTATGTCATACTATGGATATGAATTCTAAATCTTTTGATATAAAAAACATCGGCATACTGTCAAACGGATACATGATTTATTCACAGAGTATAAGTACTTTATATCCATAAAGTTATACATGGATACTATGTCGTCCTCATCAACAAATAAAAAGTACAATAGGCATTATACCGACATGCTTAAAAATATTTCCGAAGAAGATGATTCAGTGCTTTTAATTTTCAAATTAAAAGAGTAAAACTCTAATCCCCATAAACATTAAGGGAAAAACCCTTAGCCAAGACAGCCTTAGCATACTCCTTAGCTCCAAAAAGTGAAAGGTCTCGGTAGTTGCCACATTGCAGAGCATTGGCAGCAGGCACCTCCGTAGCAGCGAGTATCTCACCAAGCGAAGCCACCAGAGCATCGCGCACCACAGCAGTAGAAGGAGTGCCCCACACGGAAAGGTAAAAACCAGTCCTACAACCCATAGGCGAAAGGTCTATCACGCCGCTCAGATGAGTGCGAATATTATGCGCCAAAAGATGTTCCATAGCATGAAGAGCAGCCGTTGGTATGCTTTCAACGTTTGGTTGAACAAAACGATGGTCGTATTTGGAAACCTCATCGCCTTTTTCACCTTTCAAAATGCAACATTGACGCACATAAGGAGCTACCACACGGGTATGGTCCAACTGAAAACTCTCTACTTTTTCCATTTTATTTGTATTTTTAATGTAGCAAAGATACGACACACATATATAAATACATATATTTGCTGAAAAATATAACATATACAAATAAATGAAACGAATAAAATTAAACCTGCTAACAAAAATAGTAATAGCCATCATCTTAGGTATAGTCCTTGGAGGTATAATGCCCATGTGGGCAGGAAGAGTATTTGCCACCATAAACAGCATTTTCAGCCAATTTTTGAATTTTTCAATACCACTTATAATCTTAGCCTTAGTAGCCTCATCCATAGGCAAACTGGGTATAGGAGCAGGAAAAATACTTATAGCCACAGTAGCCATAGCTTACACCTCTACTCTTTTCTCTGGATATTTTACTTATGGAGTATGCAGTGCTACATTTCCTTCACTACTAAGAGGAGAACACATATCTTCCTTACCATCCATGGAAACGATATTTAGTCCTTTTTTCACATTGAATATTCCTCCTGTAATGGGTGTAATGACAGCACTGATACTCGCTTTTGTAATAGGGATAGGACTTATCTACACATCATCATCCATCCTAAGGACATTAGTAGATGAATTTTCAGAAATCATAACTAAAATGATATCCAATGTGATAATCCCGATGTTGCCATTGTACATTTTTTGCATATTTTTATCCATATCTGCATCAAATTACATAGGGATGGTCATGGGAGTATTTTCAAAGGTAATAATAGTTATTCTCATACTTCACATAGTAGTTCTCATTTTACTATTTTCAATATCTGGAAGCATTTGTAAAAAGAACCCATTTACCATGCTAAAAAATATGTTACCAGCATACATGACAGCACTTGGCACAGCATCATCTGCCGCCACAATACCAGTAACATTAAAACAGACCCTTAAAAACGGCGTCAGTGAACCAATAGCAGGCATGGTCGTTCCCCTGTGTGCCACCATACACATGCCCGGAAGTATGTTGAAAATAGTGAGTTGTGCAATGGCGATAATGATGATAACTGGAATGCCGTTTGACATATACCTTTTTTCAGGGTTTATCTTTATGTTGGGAATAACAGCTGTAGCTGCACCAGGAGTACCGGGAGGTGTTATAATGGCTGCATTGGGCATACTGCAAAGCATTTTGGGCTTTGACCAGACAGCATGCGCTCTTATGGTAGCCCTTTACGTGGCATTGGATAGTTTCGGTACAGCGTGCAATGTTACGGGTGATGGAGCCATAGCAGCCATTGTGGACCATTTTTCTAAAAAACTTTCAAAGATATAATTTTTATAAAACAAAAAAGGCGGCGCTTATAAAGCGCCGCCTTTTTTGTTACATAGCGTATTATTTTACAGTATATCGGTTTAC
>JAQUTH010000081.1:3710-8656 GCA_028709885.1 Flavobacteriales bacterium | reverse complement strand
CAAGGAATGAACCAACAGGACATAGCAACATTGGAAAATGAAGGTCATCTGTCTGTCAATGTGGTAGATAAAACTTTTGACATATCATCCGAAGATGTGGAGATAAGCACACAAGACGTAGAGGGTAGTGTGGTAGCTACCGAAGACGGTATCACAGTGGCATTGGATATAGTGATAGATGATGCGTTGCGGAGCGAAGGCATAGCACGCGAGGTGGTAAATCGTATTCAGAATATGCGTAAAGACCTCAATTTCAACGTCAGCGACCGTATAGATGTAACTATTTATGCAGAAGAAGCAGTAAAATGTGCAATAAGTGCAAATAATGTTTATATTTGCTCAGAAACATTATCATATTCTTTGACTTTTTCAAACGCTGTTATAGAGGGTGAGAAGGCAGAATTTGACGATATAAAACTGATTATTAACATAAAAAAACACGCTTGAAACATGGAAACAAACGCAGTAAAAGAACGTTATTCAGATGCCGAGCTTGAAGAATTCAAAGCTCTTATACTGGAAAAAATAGCACAGGCGGAAAGAGATTTGGAAATAATACGTGATTCATATCTTAATCATGCTGGCAATGGCACGGAGGATACAGCACCTACATTCAAGACCTTTGAAGAAGGGTCAGAAGTCATGTCAAAGGAGGCTAACGCACAGTTGGCCGCCCGCCAAGAAAAATTCATCCGAGACCTTCGCAATGCCTTAGTACGCATAGAAAACAAGACATACGGTATTTGTCGCGTTACAGGCAAACTGATATCAAAAGAACGCCTAATGGCTGTTCCACATGCTACTTTGTCCATAGAGGCAAAAAAACAAAGACTGTAAAAACAGTACTTGCTTGCATTTAGAACTGTAATTTTTTACGGTAATAGTGTTGGCTATTTATACATCGTTACAATCATATAGTCTAAAAATTTATAATACATTTTTTATGAGAAAATATAAGATTTTCAGTTTATTATGGGTATTTGCCGCATCAATAGCCCTTTTTTCTTGTTCAAAGGGAGAAGACCCATATTTGGAAATAACTGAAAGAACCGTAACTAAAACAGCCGATGCTACTTCTGCCACCATAGAAATAAAATCAAATGTGGAATGGACTATATCTGGCTCATCTACATGGTGCAGTGTATCTACCGTTTCTGGAAAAGGCAGTGCAACGGTAGGAGTTACCATGTCTGTTAATATGGGACATGAAGAACGAGCCTCTGTTTTTACTATCAAAAGCGCTACACTTAAAGAAGGTTCAGGAGTATCTGTTACCGTAAAACAGACAGGTGGACCTAACTATCCTCCTACTTTACCCACACTTCTGACACCAGAAAATGGCAAGGAGATAGCTACTGTCCTACCAAAATACACTTGGACAGCATCCACAGACCAAAATGAAGACCCTATATCTTACACATTAAAGGTAAGTAAAGACCAGATAACATGGAGCTCATATAACACCAGAGAACTGACATATACTCCAAACACAAAACTTGAAGTAGGAACTAAGTACTATTGGAAAGTAATGGCATCGGACGGTGCAGGCTCTGAGGTGGAAAGTGCAGTAAGTTATTTTACTGTGCCTAACATAGTTCTACACACAGAAGGCGAAGTCAATGCTTTTGAAATGAACGTACAAGCCGACAAAAACCCTATTAACATAATAATACTGGGAGATGGTTTCATAGCTGAGGATTTGGCAATCGGAGGTGATTTTGACAAGGCAGCTGCCGATGCCACAGATGCTTTCTTTGATATAGAACCATACCGCAGCCATAGAAATAAATTCAATATTTACTTTGTATATTCTGAAAGTAAAGAGCGTGGAGGTATCTATGGACATGGTTATGACGGTTCTCATCAAGCAGATTACCTCACATTTGCCCCTAAAACTTCATTTAGCTCTATATTCAGCACCACAAAGAACAGCACAGGCATATCATGCGATTATGAAAAATGTTTCAAATACGCTCGTAAGGTTCCTAATATGAATGTGGGAGCAGATGTAGCTGAAACAGAATCGGGAGCATGGATAGGTGCCATTTCAGATAAAACAAACCCTATAAATAACTGTGTCATCATCCTTATCATCAATGATAAACGTTATGCTGGTACATGTGTATTCTGGGGAACAGGAGCATGCATAGGAATGTGCCCTCGTTCTAACCTTTACGAACCAACACTTCGCCATGAGGTAGGAGGACACGGTTTTGCAAAATTGGGCGATGAATACCAATATGCATCTACTCCCGCTATGACACAATCTGAAATAGCTAATTTCCACGCATGGGAAAATATTGGAGCATATCAAAATTTGTCTTTGACAAATGATGCTTCTACTGTCAAATGGTTATCATTTATAACTGATAGTACATTCCCTGAGGTAGGTCTTTACGAAGGAGGAAACCTTCGTCTTACTAATGTATGGCGGCCTGAATACATAAGCTGTATGTGGGATAACCGTTCATATTTCAATGGTCCTTCCCGTTATGCTATCCTTTCCAGAATAATGAAACTTTCTACCGGAAATGTAGCCAATGACAATTATGTATTCCCATTTGCGGATTTCAAAGCAATAGATAAAAAAGACCCTAACGTGTCAAACGGTCTTACCAAGGCTGGACAGAAGCTTCCTCCATTGGCTCCGCCTATCATGATAATGAACAATTAGTTTAAAAAATAAAAAAAGACTCCTTTATCTGTAACCTTTTGGGCGGTAAAGGAGTCTAATATTTATGTACAAATATCTAATGATTAACAAATAATAAAATTTGAAACATGGGACAATTTTTTAAAATGTTTTTTGCCTCTCTTTTGGCAGGAATAGTTTTGCTGATATTGCCTTTTATCATGCTTATGGCTATGATAGCAGCAGTATCATCATCTGTTTCATCAGACAAGGAGGTAACTCTAAAAGACAATAGCTCATTGGTTATCAACACCAGCGCACCTATTATGGACTGTGCAGTGGAAGACCCTATGGCTATGCTCACTTCTTTTTCATCATTAGCAGGTGATGTGAAAAGCCCCATAGGACTAAAAGCTCTTACCGATGCGATAGCACGTGCCAAAGAAGATGATAAAATAAAAGGTATAATCCTCCAAGGCGAAGGCTTTGGTGGTGGAATGGCACAACTTTTGGCAGTTCGCAAAGCATTGGAAGACTTCAAAACTTCTGGCAAATACGTGGTGTCTTATGCCAATGTCTATACTCAGGGAGATTATGTCCTCAAAAGTGTAGGTACAAAAGTTTTCCTAAACCCTAACGGTATGGTAGATGTAAAAGGTCTTTCTATGATGAATACTTTTTACAAAGGATTTGAAGACAAATACGGTATAGGTGTTCAGGTGTTCCGCACCGGTAAATTCAAAAGTGCGGTAGAGCCTTTCCTTACCGATAAAATGAGCCCTGAAAATCGCGAACAGTGCCAAAAACTTATAGACACCATGTGGGATACTCTTTGCTCAGCTATGGCAGTGAGCCGTAACAAGACACAGGAGCAGATGTCTGAAATAGCATCTCAGCGTGTAGGTTTCATAGCAAAAGGAGCATATGAAAACGGTCTTGTAGATACTTTGGTGTATGAAGAATACTTCAAATCTTATGTCAAAGACAGTCTTGATGCTAAAAACAAGATATCTTATTATGACTATCTTTTGGCGCCTTCTACCGTAGCAAAAGAAAAATCTAAGAACAAGATAGCCTTAGTCTATGCCGAGGGTGAGATAGTGTACGGAAAAGGTAATGCTACCGACATCAGCGAATCTCGTATGCGCAAGGATTTGGAAAAGGTTAAAAAAGATTCTTCTGTGGTTGCTGTTGTCCTTCGTGTCAACTCTCCTGGGGGTAGTGCTCTTACATCTGACAATATCTGGAAGATGATAGAAGACCTTAAAACAGAAAAACCAGTGGTTGTGTCTATGGGTAACTATGCAGCAAGTGGTGGTTATTACATCTCTTGCAATGCTGATTATATTTATGCTGAGCCTACCACTCTTACGGGTTCAATAGGCGTTTTTGCGTATGTTCCTAATATCAAAAAACTTGCCAACCAACATGGTTTTACTACCGATGAGGTTTCTACATACCCTAACAGTGCTGACCCTACTCTGCTCACTCCTGTTAGCGATGGTTTGGGTGTTATCATCCAGAAAAGCGTTGAAGGTACATATGCCCAGTTCCTTTCTCGTGTGGCAGCAGGTCGTGGTATGACTACCGATGCTGTAAATGAGATAGCTCAGGGACGTGTTTGGACTGGTTCAGATGCTCTTTCTTTGGGGCTTGTAGATGGTATAGGAGGTATGTATGATGCAATAGAAAAAGCTGCTTCATTGGCTAAGGTAGATGATTACAAGGTTATTCAGACTACCAAGGCTAAGACTTCCATAGAGTCTTTCATTGAAATGCTAAATAGTTCTTCCGATGAAGAAGAGGCTGTAAGAGCTATTTTTGGTAATGATGCCAAAGCTCTTATTTCTACTCTTCGCAATGCGGCTAAGCAGAAAGATGCTACTCTTATGACTCGTATGCCTTACGGTGTCAAAGTTATATTATAATAAGATACACTTTTTGCGCAGTAACAACCGAGGTCGCCCGCAGGGCGACCTCGGTTTTGTTATTATAGGTGATATGTGAAAAAAAAGACGTATCTTTGTCCAGCATTGGAAAAATTGTTTTTTACCTGTAATATTTGCTTTGCATATTATCAGCCGATATCTTTAAGATTATCAAGTAAAAGACCTTTATTTTATTTATAACCCAACCACGAAGCGAAGGAGAAAAAGATGCTCGGTACGTTGCCCGGAATGCAACGAGATAATAAGCGAACAAAATAATGACATTTAATGAATTGGAGCTATCACAGGTAGTGCTCAAAGCACTATGTGAAGCAAAGTACACCACGCCCACACCCATACAGGAAAAAGCCATACCAGTAGTACTG
>JAQUTH010000081.1:0-3700 GCA_028709885.1 Flavobacteriales bacterium | reverse complement strand
AAAACGGCAGCCTTTGCCATACCTATCATAGAACTTTTAAGTAGGGACAACCCACGCACCAAAGGACAACGTCCTATACGCGCCATCATCATGACACCTACACGTGAGTTGGCAGGGCAAATATCGGACAACATACGTGCATATTCACGTTTTACAAACCTGCGTCATGCAGTAGTTTACGGAGGTGTTTCCCAAGTGAACCAAATACGCGCCATGCGTGGAGGAGTGGATATATTGGTGGCTACACCAGGACGTCTTCTTGACCTTATGGACCAAGGTTATATCCGCCTTTCCAACATAGAAATACTCGTTCTGGACGAAGCAGATCGCATGCTTGACATGGGTTTTATCCATGACATAAAAAAGATAATATCTGCCATTCCACAGGAGCGTCAGACATTGTTTTTCTCTGCTACCATGGCACCAGCAGCCAAAGAATTAGCCTCTTCAATACTACGTGCACCTAAGTACATAGCCGTTGCGCCAGAGTCATCCACAGTAGATACGGTGGAGCAGAAGATATATTTTGTAGAAAAAGACGATAAACGCCAACTACTACTAAATCTTTTGGAAGACCCTAAAATGGACTCTGTTTTGGTCTTTGTTCGTACTAAATACGGAGCAGATAAAATGGCTAAGACACTTCAAAAAAATGGCGTTCAGTGCGATGCCATTCATGGAGATAAAAGCCAAAATGCGCGCCAGAAAGCACTTGACGCCTTCAAAGCTCACAAGACCCGCGTTCTTATAGCTACTGACATAGCAGCCCGTGGTATAGATGTAGACCGTCTTTCTTACGTTATAAACTATGACCTTCCAAACCAGGCGGAGGATTATGTGCACCGCATAGGACGTACCGGACGCGCAGGACGTGAAGGTATTTCTATTTCTTTTTGCGATAGCACGGAGGTGCCTTATTTTCGCGATATTAGAAAATTAGTTGGTAAAGACATCATAGAAATGGTATCAGAGCAGCCTTTCCACTGTGAAAATAGTGCCGAAGCAGCTTTTGCGGCAGGACGCACACAGGGTAGCAGTGCTAAAAAAGACAGTAAGTCTAAAAACCAACGCTCATCAAGAAACCAACGCAGTGGCTCTCCGCGCAGTAAAAACGGGGGAGAGCGTCGCACGGAGCGTGCAGAGAACAAGGATTTTAAGGCTAAAAGGTCTGAACGTCCTGAGCGCTCTGAAAACAAAGAGCGTTCACAGAGGAGCGAAAAAGCAGAGCGTCCACAGCGTAGTGAAAAAGCAGAACAGCGTCCTGAAAAACGTTTTTCCAAAGAATCTTCCGCTGCTCCTAAAAAAATTGGTGCAAAGGTCTTTAATGGCAATAAGCGTTATTCTGCTTCGGATGCAGAGCAAGGCAAAAAGCGCACTTTTAGAAAGTAAAAAAAAGCGTCAATATAGAAAAACGGCACCTCGCAGAGGTGCCGTTTTTATTTGATGTAGCAAAATGGACTATTTGCCAAAAACCTCATTTAACTTTTTAGCTATCATGTCGTTTTGTGCATTTTCGCCTAACTGTATGGCTATTATTTCGCCTTCGGGAGAAAGAAGTACGACGGTAGGGTACAGGTATATTCCGTGTATGACATTTATGGCTTTCAACTCGTCTTTTTCCTCGCACATATTGACCTGATGCCATGTGAGAGAATCTTTATTGATAGCTTCGCGCCATGCTTTATCGTCCTTGTCCAGAGCCATGGATACCATTTCAAAATTTGGATAGTCTTTGTATTTGTTGTAAAGTTCTACCATGTGTCGGTTTGCCTGACGGCAAGGACCGCACCAGCTACCCCAGAAGTCTATAAGAACGTATTTTCCTTGCAAAGAGCTGAGAGATAATTTTTTACCATTTGCCTCAGTGAGAGTGAAATCTGCAAAAACGGTACCTGTGCGAAGGTTCTTTCGTCCATTGTCAAAGGCTTCATTTACTTTGATGAGATTGTCTATTTCTAGCCCCAATGTGCTTGATTGTACATGTGAAGACAGTGAGCTGTATAGGTTTTTTATATTTTTTGAACCGCTGTTTTTCAGTACAAAAGCAGAAAAATCATCGTCGGTGTGGGATAGCACCCATTCTTCTTTGAACTTTATCTCTTTTTTAGAAATAGACCAAAGGCTGTCATTGGTGGCAGATATGAGAGCACGGTAGGCTTCTTTTTCGTTATCTGCCACTTTTTCTTTCATAAGGACTTTCATACGTTTGGAAATAGGCATTTTTTCCAATGAATATTTGCGTAGGGTGGAGTAGTATTCCACGTGTGAAGGTGTGTTATAAATACCTCCCTTGACCTCTGCTGCGCCTAAATCATTAGCTGCTGCTTTTATCTGAATAGCAAAAGGTCCAACGCACAGCGGTAATGTTTCACATTCATTTAGTTCAGTCATCTTTTTTCCGGGTGGAATGATGAAAAGACGTGCTTCGGTCATCATTTCCATAGGTGTGCTGTATGTGAGACGTCCGTTTTTGATGCAGGTGAGAGTGTCTATGCGACGCGTTTCTGTGCGGTACATTATGTACGCTTTGTCAGCTTTTTTAAGGCTATTGACGCGGGCATCTATGGAAAATGTCTGTCCTTGGCATAATAGGCAAAACAGGCAGACGGCTAATAATAATGTCTTTTTCATCTTTGAGTTTTTAAATGAATATTTACCTATTAGACCATAGAAATATGAAAAAAGTTTTGCTTTGTGAAAATTATTTCTGTTTTCGTTGTTTGAGGTATTCACGGGCGGTTATTTCCAGTTCGGCATACCAGTTCCTGCCAAAACGAGTGGTCAGAGGCTCTTTTAAGAATTTATACACAGGTACTTTTAATTTCTCACCCAAGGCACAGGCGTCTTTACACACATCCCAACGGTGGTAGTTAAGAGCGGTAAACGACATCAACGGACTAAGACGTATGGGGTAGAGTGCGCAGGAAATGGGTTTTCTGAATTTTATCTTGCCGTCGTTATATGCCTGTTCTATGGCGCAAAGCGAAATTCCTTGCTCATTTTTCACCAAGTAAGCGCATTCTTTTCCGTCTACAAGCGGGGTAACGGATGTCTGGTCATAGCTGTCCACCACCCATGCACCTAATTTCTCTGCCGTAGAGCGTCCTTTTTCCGTCATGTACGGCAGTACTTCTGGTAATATTTTTTCCATTATGGATTTTTCATTTTCGTCCACCGGAGCGCCACTGTCGCCAGCTATGCAACATTCACCTTTGCATTTTTGGATATCGCATACAAAACATTCTGTCAGTATGTCATCCGATATTAAAGTGTTTTTAATCTGTATCATGAATACAAAGGTAGTTTTTTTAGCTTTTTTTTAGTGGTTTTTAACCATTTAAAGAGTAACTTTGTGCTATAATGATAAAAGTATATACACGTTGAAAAAAATAATTACATTATTGGTGTTAGCCATAGCAATGAACGTAAATGCTCAGACAATAAATCATCATATAGGAGCTGATACATCTACTATACGCACTTTTTCTGAGAAAATAGGCGGAGGAATGTCTGAAAATGTGCGTTTGAATGAAAACAAAAGCATTCAGCGCATTTTGCAGATGCAGATAGAGACAAATATGGAGTCCCGCACGGTGCATGGATATGTCATACAGATATATTATGGACGTTTGCAAAAAGCAAAAGAAATGAAAGAAGCCTTTGAAATGTTGTATCCAGATCAAATAGTGAATATAGAATA
>JAQUTH010000080.1 GCA_028709885.1 Flavobacteriales bacterium | reverse complement strand
TTTTTCACATCAAAGCCGCCGTTCAGGTTCACGCTGAACTTTTCACTTTCCCACTAACATCTTGTCAAAAGTAGTCCCGATGATAAGGTTTTGAGCGTTTAGCTCCATTATGCGGTAGTCATCTCTCTCCATGCCTGTGGCAGAGGTGGTTGCGTTAAGAACGACGTATTCTATTTTTAGGTGTTCGCCTGATGCTTTCCATTTGAAATTGGATACGCGTTTTCCGTTGTAGGATGTTACGCCCTTGCCGTCAGGACCAAATGTAAAGATAGTGCCTTTTGGAAATTGCTCTCCACCCATGAATGTTTTAGGAGGTATTCCGTCGGAAATGAAGCCCAAGAGAGACCAGCCGCCCATTATGGCGCGGTGTGTGCCGAGGTTTATTTCTTTCTCCTTTATTTTTATGTCTTCTTTGCCTGCTTTGACTTTGACTTTTTCGGCAGGGACTTTATTTTGCGCTATTATGGTGTAGCAACTCAGGCAAGCGCATAATGCCAGAAGTGTGAGCAAAAGTGTTTTTTTCATTTTTTTGAAAGTTTTTTTGGTTTGGTATAAGATTAAAATTACACTTTTTTTTCTTCACTTCCAAATGTTTATAGTCTTAAAATCAATGACTTTAAAAGAAAACCGCCACTTTGAAAAAAAGTGGCGGTTTTATAATAAGTATTCTTAGTAATAAGACCTTAGCGCAGGAAGCTCAAAAGCACACCTGCTGCTATGGCTGAACCTATCACTCCCGCAACGTTAGGAGCCATAGCGTGCATCAAAAGGTGGTTTTTAGGGTCTGTTTTTAGACCTTCCACCTCAGATAAACGCGCTGCCATAGGTACGGCAGACACTCCGGCTGAACCTATAAGAGGGTTTATTTTGTGGTCTTTGCTCAAGAACAAATTCATAAGACGGGCAAATAATAGTCCACATGATGTAGCTATGCAGAATGCACATGCTCCTAAGAAGAATATTTTTATAGATTCCTCTGTAAGGAATACAGAAGCCTGAGTAGAAGCTCCTACTGTGAAGCCCAATAGGATTACTACTGAACTGTTCATAGCGTTTGCTGCTACATCTGATAGACGTTTTGTTACGCCAGATTCTTTCAAAAGGTTACCAAGGAACAATGTACCCAACAGTGGTATGGCATCAGGTGCTATGAATGAGCAGATAATGAACGCTATGATTGGGAACATTATCTTTTCTTTCTGAGTTACCACGCGTGAAGGTTTCATGCGGATAGCGCGTTCTTTCTTAGGTATTAAAAGGCGCATCAGCGGTGGCTGTATGATAGGTACCAATGCCATGTACGAATATGCTGCTATGGCAATGGAACCTAAGTATTTAGGAGCCAATATACCTGTTACATATATGGCGGTAGGACCATCAGCTCCACCGATAATACCTATTGAACCAGCTTCTTGTGGAGAAAATCCGAGATAAAGAGCCCCTGCAAAGGTAGAGAATATACCTATTTGCGCAGCTGCTCCAAGAATCATCAGTTTAGGGTTTGCTATAAGATTAGAAAAGTCTGTCATAGCTCCTATACCCAAGAATACCAATGGTGGATAGATGCCTAATTTTACACCTTGATATAGGTAGTATAGTACAGACCCTTGTTCTTCGGCATATACACCTATCGCTTCAGCTCCTGGTACATTACCTACTATGACACCAAAGCCTATTGGTACCAATAGCAGTGGCTCAAATCCTTTGAAAATAGCCAACATTACATATATGAACCCCACTACTATCATTATCAGATTGCGGTAGTCAAGATGTGCAAATGCTGTGGTATTTAAAAAGTTTTTTATGCCGTCTAAAAGCTCTGTAAACAGAGAAGCGTTAGCGGTGGCAGGGTCTACAACACCTTGTGCCAGCACAGAAACGATTCCTACTGAAAGTAGAGCTACTAAAACTGTTAAAAATCGCTTCATTATGTTATGCTATTTCTACCAAGATATCGCCTTGAAGGACAGAGTCTTGTGGTTTAACTTTGATTGATTTTACTGTACCTGCTGTTTCAGCTAATATGTCACTTTCCATTTTCATGGCTTCCATGACCATTAGTTTATCTCCTACTTTGACAGTATCGCCTTCTTTTACTGAAACAGAAAGAATAACACCTGGTAGTGGAGCTTCTACTTTTGATATTGAAGTAGAGTTTACAGGAGCTGTTTTGGCATTTTGAGTTACAGATTGAGTAGATACAATGCGTGGAGTTTTGGTCATCGGTTTAAGTGATTTTTCCATTTCCACTTTGAAAGGAGTACCATTTACTTCAAGGTCTATGATATTATCTTCGGCAGAAGTAATGTCTACTGTAAAATCGCTATTGTTGATTTTAAATTTGTATGACTTCATTTAATTTGTTTTTTATTGGTTAATAAAGACGCTCATTAGCGGCGACCGGAATTAAATATTCCTTTATGTGTTGCATATATCTTAGAGCTCCATGGAGAGTAAGACTTGGCGGCACGGTCTATTGTTATGATGGCGTTTTCATCTTCGTGAGCCTCATCCATATATTGATATATGGCGGCAGCTATGGCAGCGGCAGTATTGGCTGAGAGTTTTCCTTTCAGTTCTATTGGTTCTGCTGTTGAGTTAGCTGTTGTTGCCACTGGTTGAGATACGGTCTTTTTAAGGCGGAGGTTTTTAGACATGATTTTACCCAAAAGGATAAATACACATGCTAACACTATCATTATAATAATGACAATTAGTGCCCCTCCTATGCCTACTATAAACGCCAAATCTCCTTTTTCAGGGGTTGCTTGTAATAAAAAATTTATCATTGTGTCTTAGCGTTTAATTATAGAGGAATATTCCCGTGTTTTTTAGCTGGATTGAGGTCTTTTTTATTAGCCAAAGCCTCCAATGCACGGCATATACGGAAACGAGTGTTACGTGGTTCTATCACGTCGTCTATATATCCCAAAGATGCAGCCTGATATGGGTTTGCAAATTCTTTTGTGTATTCAGCTTCTTTCTCAGCACGGAATTTGGCTTTTGCCTCAGGGTCTTCCATTTTCTTCATGTCGCTACCGTTGAGGATACCTACTGCACCAGAAGCGCCCATAACTGCTATTTCGGCAGATGGCCAAGCGTAGTTCATGTCTCCACGAAGTTGTTTAGGACTCATCACGCAGTGTGCTCCACCGTAAGATTTACGAAGGGTAACTGTTACTTTTGGCACTGTTGCCTCACCGAATGCGTATAGAAGTTTTGCTCCGTGAACTATCACACCGCCGTACTCTTGTCCTGAACCTGGAAGGAATCCTGGTACATCTACAAGTGTTACAAGTGGAATGTTGAATGCGTCGCAGAAGCGGATAAAACGAGCTCCTTTACGGCTGGCGTTGATATCAAGCACACCTGCCAAGAATTTTGGCTGGTTGGCAACGATACCTACTGGACGTCCGTTGAAACGAGCAAAACCTACTATGATGTTTTTAGCGTAGCTGCTGTGTACTTCCAACATTTCGCCATTGTCCACCAAAGTCTTAATAACATCCATCATGTCGTATGGTTTGTTAGGGTCATCTGGAATTACCTCGTTAAGAGACTCTTCAAGACGGTCTATTGGGTCATCGCATGAAATGATAGGTGCTTCTTCAAGGTTGTTAGATGGCAAGTAGCTCAGAAGTTTGCGAAGCATAAGGATACCTTCTTCGTCGTCTTTGGCTACAAAGTGAGTAACACCTGATTTAGATGCGTGTACGCTTGCACCACCTAATTTTTCTGTTGTGATGTCTTCACCTGTTACAGATTTTACCACTGTTGGACCTGTTAGGAACATATAAGATGTGTCCTGTGTCATAAGGATAAAGTCTGTAAGTGCAGGGGAGTAAACAGAACCACCTGCGCATGGTCCGAAGATACCAGAAAGCTGTGGTATTACACCAGAAGCTAAGATGTTGCGTTGGAATATTTCTGCGTAACCTGCCAATGAGCGTACTCCTTCTTGGATACGTGCGCCACCTGAGTCGTTAAGGGCTATCATAGGTGCGCCTACTTTCATAGCTTGGTCCATGACTTTGCATATTTTAAGTGCAAATGTCTCAGAAAGGCTACCTCCGAATACGGTGAAGTCCTGTGCAGCTACATAAACTATGCGTCCGTCTACTGTTCCACGACCTGTTACTACTCCGTCTCCGTAGTATTTTTCTTTTTCCATACCAAATGCTGTGGTACGGTGGGTAACGAATACGTCAAATTCTTCAAATGAACCTTCGTCCAAAAGAAGAGCTATACGTTCACGTGCAGTGAGTTTGTTTTTGGCGTGCTGAGAAGCTATACGCTTTTCACCGCCACCGAGATGAGCGGTACTTCTTTTTTCTACCAGCTCGCGGATTTTTGATTTAATTTCAGACATAAAAAATGTTGCTTTTTTATATAGTTGTTAATTTATTATTTGCAAGAGCAATCACATCCGCATGAACCTTCTTGTTCTGGATGTTCGCATAGTTCGGTAAGTACGCCGAATGTTGATTTTGGGTGAAGGAATGCTATGTTAAGTCCTTCGGCTCCTTTACGTGGGGCTTTGTCTATTAGCATAACGCCGTCTTCTTCGGCAGCTTTTAACTGGTCTGCCAAGCCTTTAACAGCAAATGCGACGTGTTGTACGCCTTGACCTTTTTTCTCTATGAATTTTGCAATAGGACCATCTTCGGCAGTTGATTCCAAGAGTTCTATTTTAGTCTGTCCTACTTTGAAGAATGCTGTGCGTACTTTCTGAGCAGGCACTTCTTCTATGGCATAGCATTTTAGTCCGAGTTTTTCTTCGTAGAATTTGATAGCTTCATCAAGGTTGCTAACAGCAACGCCAATGTGTTCAATGTGGTCTAATTTCATAATTAAAAGTGTTTAATAAATGATTTATACTGTTTTTGAAATAATTTCAATTTTTCCAGTGCAAATGTCGGGATTAATTGTGTATAAATTGCGATATTTGCCATAAAATTTTAATGAAAAATAATATAATGACTGTAACATACACACCACGTAAAAGATTTACACCAGAAGAATATGCAGAACGTATATTGAAAGGGGATAGAATAATGTTATCACGTGCCATAACCCTTATAGAAAGCAAACTTGCCTCTGATGTGGCACTTGCCGAAAAAGTCTTGGAACTCATCTTACCACACACAGGAGGCAGTCTTCGTGTAGGCATTACGGGTGTTCCCGGTGTGGGCAAATCCACTTTTATAGAGTCTTTTGGAAAGGTGATAACAGGTATGAATAAAAAACTTGCCGTGCTGACCATAGACCCATCTTCACAGCGCAGTAAAGGTTCTATCTTAGGGGACAAAACGCGAATGGAATCTTTGGCAAATGACCCTTTGGCGTACATTCGTCCTTCGGCTTCGGGTTCTACATTGGGCGGTGTGAATGACAAAACACGTGAGACTATGCTTCTGTGCGAGGCAGCTGGTTATGAAGTCATTTTCATAGAGACAGTAGGTGTGGGGCAGAGCGAGACCACAGTGGAGGGTATCACAGACTTTTTCCTTCTTTTGATGTTGGCAGGTGCTGGTGATGAACTCCAAGGTATCAAAAAAGGCATAATGGAAATGGCTGATGCAATAGTTATTACCAAGGCGGATGGAGACAACGTCAATATGAGCAAAATGGCTGCCCGTGAATACCAAAATGCTCTTCGTCTGTTCCCCGCGCATGATTCTGGTTGGGAGCCAGAGGTTATGACTTGCTCGTCGGTCAAAAATGAAGGTTTGGAGGCTGTGTGGGATGTCATTTCCCGTCATCATGAGTTAATGGTCAAGACTGGTTATTTTGATGCCAAGCGTATGGAGCAAAACATTTCATGGATGAATGAGATAATAGATTACTACCTAAAAT
The DNA here is from genome assembly GCA_028709885.1 of Flavobacteriales bacterium. Taxonomy (GTDB): domain Bacteria; phylum Bacteroidota; class Bacteroidia; order Flavobacteriales; family UBA1820; genus Merdimorpha. Next base: position 2,903 of record JAQUTH010000080.1, on the reverse strand, counting down.
ACGATTTCCTTCACGATGCAGACGTTGAGAAAGCTATGGGCTTTACTCATCATCAGGTGGAGAGTGGTAAACTTCCTGCTATTACGGCTGCAAAAAAACTATTGGATTTATATAGAAAATAAAAACAAACATATCTGAAAAGGCGAGCATAGCTCGCCTTTTTTATTGCACAAAAGATAAAACACGCGCCTTGGTGGCACGACGTAGGGAGTAAGCATCAGGCAGAGTATTCTTATATTTTTCAGTCAAAGAGTCAAACGTTTTCATAATATCGGCATTGCTACACAAAAAGTCCGCTGTACCGTTTTTGTACCTAAAAAAAAGAAAATCATCCCCAGTGTCGTTTTTCATATAAATACAGATGTCATCACCACCAGAAGGACTTTTGGCAATGCTCATCTTACCACTTACCACAGAAAAAACAGGCACACCGCATACCGCATTTACTGTAATATCACCCGAAGAAACTAACGTAGCGCTTTCTTCATCTGTCTTCGCGCTAATACCCGAAAGCACAAAAGTAAAATCACTATTTTCTGTAAAGGGAGCTATGTGATTCAGTGCAGCGGATTCCTTTTCGTTTACATTTAGTTTTCCCAATGAAGAGACAAAAGAAGCAACAGCATCTGACAAATCTTTCGGAAAATCCACCCGTAATCCTACCGCCATGTCTTCTATTTTTAGTTTGCCACTGTTCATATCCAGTGATGAACTACCAGCTGCCAATGATTTAAGATGTCCCGAAGGGTCATTGATGAAAATATCACCACGCACATCTAAACGGCACTCGTCGCTGTAAAAAGCAAAGTGAGGATAAGAACCTTTTACGGTATCGCTTATGATAAAAGCACCCAAAATATCGTCATGGTGTATAGGAGCGTTTACCGAAGAAAAGACATTCATCTTAGTACTGTCATTAACTAAAAAAGCCCCGCTAAAAGTACCTTTGTCCCATATTATGCCGTTGGTATACGAACTTTGAAAAGGGGTAAAAAACATCTCATTGGCATTCTTGGTATCTATCTCCATACTCCCAATATCCATACGCGGACATTCTATCACCACAGGACGCAGACTTCCCCGCAGACCAAGCCCCTCACTGCTTCCTCTCAAAGTGCTTTTTCCTCGGAATAAAAAATATGCCCCCAGAGGATAGTCTTCGTTGGTATAAGTATCGGCCATAGCCACCGTCTGACCATTTTCATCTACCGTTATAGAAGAAAAAAGCATTGGATATACCACTCCGTCGGCATCGGTATAGTCATAAGAGGCACTACCTGACATTTTTTTTTCAGATATTATTTCAACAGTAGCACCGTACAATCGGTGTCGTCTGTTGGTAGTGTCCAAAAATATCTCACAGGAGGAAAGAGGTTCTAATTTACCCCCAGAGATAACGTGTAAAGTGCTGGCATTTGGCACTATAAGAGCATCGCCTACATGAAGGTTTTTTATCCCGCTTATAGCCATACTGTCTGTGTTTATATGGTACTGCACGTTTTGGGCAGAGAAAGAAAGAGGCGCATCACTGGGGTAAAACAATGTTATTTTTCCGTCTTTTTTATCCGATGAAAAATCTACCGTGCCACGTTCCATATCCCAACGCACATCGGTGAGGTGCAAAAGAACGCTGTCCTCTGGTATGTAGGTAGATGAAAAAGGGTCGTTCATAGTAAAAAGAGCAGAGCGCAGGACGGGTTCTATGACAGCTTTGGCATTTTTTACTTCTACTTTGGTAGGAAAAAGAGCGGTGCCAAAAGTAATATCCATACGCGGAGAAGTTATTTTTTCACGGGAAAGAAAAATAGTGTCGCTCACAAGGGTAGAAATATCCGTCTTGATAATGCCGCTGGCAGTGTTTATGGTAGGAGAAATGTTTACCGTTCCTTTGAATGTCATCTCATCTGAGTAGATGCTACCTGCTATGCTGTCTGTTTTTACAGAAAGGGTGTTTTCGTAGGGCATAAAAACAGTAATGGCGTTTTTGAAAGACATCTGTGGAGTGTTGTATTGCACACTTTCTTCTACCGCTACATCGGCTATGCAAGAGGCTTTATTGGGCATTAAAAACGTGCTGTCTGCCGTTACAGTAGAACTGAGGTATTGGTATTTTCCATATCCCCATAGTCCGCTGTTTAGCAGCGATACTTTTCCGTAAAAAGTGCCTTTTCCGTAAAAAGATACTCCACGTGAGAAGTCAGCCTTTTCAAACCCGAGAGACATATCTTTTTGCACGCTCACAGTCCTGACGAAAGGCGGTACTATATCCCCAGTGTGTACCGTACCGTCAAAATGTATTCCTTTGGTATTTCGGCTTGAAAGACTATCCAATGTAAACGGTTCTATGGCTACAAAGAGTTCTTTTCGGCTGTAAATGCTGTCCAGATGCGGGTAGAAAACATAAGATACATCGGTGGTTATGAGCATTGGGTATTGCTCGGTTTTGCCCCTCTGAGCTTTGTTGTCAGGAGCATTGAGAACGATACTGCCTTTAAGAGAGTCTATTGTATTTTTCACATCGGCAAAACCGTTTCCCGATGGTACTCTAAATGACATTTGTGATGCTCCGCTGAGGTCTATTTTGTTTTCAGAATATTTATAAGCAGCATTTCCCTTGACGGTAAAAAGTCCCAAGGTAACAGAGCCTCCGTATGAAAAATCTCCTCCTTTCATCGCTTTTACTCCGGTAGAATCTGGTGTTAGGAAAATATCTCCTTTTGGAGCCAATTTGACCATTTCCATACCAGTGAGGTCTATTTCTCCACTTTTTCCATTCATGTGGCTTATGATGTCCCGTTCGCCTTTTCCATAGTAGGATATTCCGTCAAAGTCTGTCTTACCGCTACCAGAGAGTACCATGTGTTCAAATCCATTGTGCAGGCTTAGTGTGCGCGCTGTATAGT
>JAQUTH010000079.1 GCA_028709885.1 Flavobacteriales bacterium | reverse complement strand
ACATCAGCAACGACGGGCGTTTCCGTGGAATATTTGTCAATAGAAAACAAGAAGACTATCTCAATAACCAGCAAGGTTACATTCAGAGTATAGGTGTTTCTTACCGTCAGGAGTTCAATACTTTCAAGGAATTGGGTAAACTGCTCATTCAGACATTTAAGAAAAAGAACAAAAAAACCACTCAGACACCTACCACTATGCCTGCCTCTACAAAGATAGGAACACCACAGCAAGCAGATAAGACACCGCAGACGGCCACCGTTAGCATGAAAAACACCGCCACTAATCAAAGTGACGGTGCAAATATATTTTTTAAGTAACTATCAGTCTATGTTTATCTTAGCCCACTGAGCTTTTACTTTGTGACGGTTATAGATATATTCGCTGGGGTTTACCTGAAAAACATCCATTATTTTTTCTTTTTCATCATCTTTGAGCTCTGAAAAAGGTTTTTCAAAGTATTCTTTTGACACTTGGTCAGAATATTCGCAAAGAACGTTTCTCACCCTAAGGTACGTGGAAAAAGGAGCCTCTTTGTCACTATTTAGGTAAATTACTACCGGACGTGCAAAAAAATTTCTCACCACATCTATACCACCAGTTATAGCCTCTGTGGATATTTCAAGACCATTGAAAAACACCTCACCACGGTGCGTTATCCTCACTGGGATGATTGAAACAGAAGCGTTTACTGGAATATCTGTGTCGCTGGAAAGAGATTCTTCTCTCACTATTGGTGCAGGAAAAGCGACGGTAACTTTCTCGTTTTTCTCATTCACTACCGAAAAACTGATATTTTCTCCTTCATTTTTTTTGTTATACCATTTTTTCACATCTGACATAACTGTGGAGCTATCGGCAGAGTAATCAGCCTTATCTTCACTGATAAAAGAAGTAGAAATATTTTTTATTTCCACCTTTGGAGCGCATGAACTGCATAACAAAACCGTTACGTAGATACCCAAGAACAATAATACATTTTTTGTTTTCATCATATATCACTAATTTTGGAAGATTAATATCCACTACAAATATATGGCAAAAACATTTGACAAACCATTTGTCTTTAAAAGATTTAGTCTTACCCACCGTCGTTGTGCCATGAAAATAGGTACAGACGGAGTGCTTTTGGGTTCATGGTCATGGACAGCTGAGCCAAAAAATGTGTTGGACGTAGGCTGTGGCAGTGCCCTTATAAGTCTTATGCTGGCGCAAAGATACTCACAAGCCATGGTTGACGGTATAGATATAGACGCTCCAGCTCTTGAAGATGCCTGTGAAAATATCACCAATAGCCCGTGGAAAGACAGAGTAAGAGCTTTTCGGGGCAATGTTTTGACATATTCATTTGAAAAAAAGTACGACCTTATAGTCTGCTCGCCACCTTTTTATGTTGAGGGAACGCACAGTCCCAGTGGACAACGTGATGCCGCACGCCATGCCAATAGTATGCCGATGGATTTTTTTGCACATAAATGTTCACAAATACTATCTGAAAAAGGTCATGTGTGTATCATATATCCTACTGTGTCAAAAGAAGAAGTGGTGTTTTGTTTTTACCAATCGGGACTATACCTCTGCGATATAACATACGTCAAGGATAATGAAAATGCCTCTCTTAAACGCGTTATGATGCGTTTTTCCCGAGAAAACATCATAAAACCAAATGAAAATACTCTCTGCATAAGAGAAAAAGACGGGCATTGGAGCGAACGCTATACGTCTATGATGCAGGATTTCCATCCAGATGAAAAGCTAAAATAATAAAAAACCCGCCACGAAAGTGGCGGGTTTTTTGATGAAATATTTAGTGCTTATTTGCTCTTTTGAAACCCTTGTTCAAAATCTGCTATCAAATCATTGACATCTTCTATACCCACTGCCACGCGGATGAGGTTGTCATACACGCCAGCGTTGTTTCTTTCCTCTGTTGTTAGCTGTTGGTGAGTGGTGGAAGCAGGGTGAGTTACTATTGATTTAACATCTCCAAGATTGGCAACTATGTTAAATATTTGCAGACTATCTACAAAACGTTTGGCACGCTCATAACCACCTTTTATGCGGAAAGAAAGCAGACCGCTCGCTCCATTAGGAAGATATTTTTCTGACAGAGAGTGGTAAGGGTTGCTTTTAAGAGCAGGATATGTTACGCTATCTACATTTTCGTTTTTTTCCAAATACTGTGCAAAAGAGAGTGCATTTTTGCTGTGGCGTTCCATACGAACATCCAGTGTTTCAAGACCTTGCAGTACTTCAAACGCAGCAAAAGGATTAAGGCAAGCACCTATATCGCGAAGTCCCTCGGTACGTAGTTTGGTGGCAAAAGCAGCAGGGCCTAAGTCAGCATATACCAGTCCATGGTAGGCAGGGTCTGGCTCGGTAAACTCTGGAAAAAGACCAGATGCTTTCCAGTCAAAATTTCCACTATCTATCACCGCACCAGCCATGGTAGTGCCGTGTCCCTGCATATACTTAGTGAGAGAATAAGTAACTATATCCGCCCCGTGTTCTATTGGACGTAGCAGTGCACTGGTGGCAACGGTGTTATCAACTATAAGAGGTATTTTATGCTTATGAGCCACATCAGCAAGGGCTTCTATGTCCAAAAGTGTCAGCTGAGGATTTGGCAACGCTTCTATAAAAATTGCTTTGGTATTAGGGCGGATAGCTTTTTCAAAATCTTCTATCTTCTCACTCTCAACTATTGTAGTGCCGATGCCAAGGCGTGGCAAACGCAATGCAAACATGGTGTATGAGCCTCCATATACTGCGGCGGACGATACCAAATGGTCTCCACTTTTCAGTAGGGTCAAAAGAGCCGAGAAAAGGGCAGCTGTTCCGGATGAGAAAACGCACGCCGCTACACCGCCTTCCAAAGCAGCAAGGCGTTGTTCCAAAACGTCTGTTGTAGGGTTGTTAAGGCGTGAATATATGTATCCGCTCTGTGATAATGAGAATATTTTAGCAGCGGAGTCCGCACTTTCAAACGCATAGGCCGATGTAAGATAAATAGGTACTGCGCATGAACTTTGGTGAGATTTTGGGTTGAAATTTCCATGTAAGGCTATGGTAGCTGTTTTTTGTTTTTTTGTTGTCATTATTTTATTTGTTATTTTATATTATTTCTTATGTGAAGGTTCAAAAAAAAGCCCCGCTACTTAAAAGAGCGGGGCAATTATATTTTGAATACAAGCGTCCTATCGTTCTCTTTTAAGTGAGTCGAGGCATTAGCATTCGCATGTACATATTAAGATAATTCATTTTCTTGTCTTTTCTTGGTGTCAAAAGTAGACATTTTATGCAATAAAAAAAATTTTTTTCAAAAAAAAATAAAATTTTATAACAAAAAAATAAAATACCAGCTCAGACAAGCGGTACAAAACATGGTTATAACTTTGATTTTCGTTGGTATAGTTGTACATTTGCGCATAAAATTAGAATAATATGAAAGAAATACGCATGGTAGACCTTCGCGGTCAGTATGAGAAAATAAAAAATGAAGTAGATGCCGCTGTGGTATCTGTTATGGAGTCATCCGCATTTGTGAATGGACCTGAGGTAAATGCTTTTCAGGCGGAATTACAAGATTATCTTGGCGTTAAACACGTCATCCCATGCGGAAATGGCACCGATGCTCTTCAAATATCATTGATGTCATTAGGATTGAAAAAAGGCGATGAGGTCATAACCAGCGATTTTACATTTGCAGCCACCGTGGAAGTTATAGCCCTTTTGGGACTCAAACAAGTCCTTGTGGATGTATGCAAAGACACTATGGTGATGAATGTAGAAGCTCTTAAAAAAGCTATCACACCACGCACCAAAGCCATAATACCTGTGCATCTTTTTGGTCAGTGCCCAGATATGGAGGCTATAATGGCAGTAGCCAAAGAGCATAACTTGTACGTGGTGGAAGATACTGCACAAGCAATAGGAGCTCAGTACACCTTTGCAGATGGAACTACCAAAAAAGCAGGTACAATAGGGAACCTCGGCGCAACGTCTTTTTTTCCATCAAAAAACCTTGGTTGTTATGGAGATGGAGGTGCTATTTTTACCAATGATGATGCCTTGGCACACCGCGTTCGCGGAATAGTAAATCACGGAATGTATCGCCGTTATTATCACGATGAAATAGGAGTAAATTCCCGTCTTGACAGTGTTCAGGCAGCAATCCTCCGTATAAAACTTCGTCATTTAGACCAATACACCGCAGCACGTCAAAAAGCAGCAGATATGTACGACATAGCTTTTAAGGGATGTTCCAAAGTAACAGTGCCAACGCGAGCCAAAAATAGCACTCATGTGTTCCACCAATACACATTGCAGTTAGCTCAGGGTGTAGACCGTGACGCACTGATAGCTCATCTTTCTTCAAAAGGAATACCAGCTATGATATATTATCCAGTGCCTTTGCGCAAGCAAAAAGCCTATGACACACATGATTATGACGATACTCAGTACCCAAATACAGACTATTTGGTACGCAGTGTGATGTCTCTGCATATGCACACAGAACTGGACGCCGAGCAGATAAATTACATAGCCGATGCTGTAAAAGAATTTGTGAAGTAATATTCTCTATCATATATGAAAGCACACTCGTTAGGGTGTGCTTTTTTTTTGTGCCATGTGGAAAAAATGATGTTTTTTTCGTATCTTAAAAGAAAAGACGCAAGATGACCCGTTGGCATACTCTGACCACTGAAAGCCCTAACAGTAAAGGTTTTTTGATACTTGACCAAGGAGTGGACTGGTCTTTGTATCTTAAAAATCCCGTCTTGTTATTGGAACACAGCTGGGGAGAAGAGCCAATAGGACGGGTGGTGGACATACATCAAAGAAAGCACGGTTGGGTGGGGCGTTTGGAGTTTTTGCCAGAGGCGGAACATCTCAAATGCAAGTATGATAAAGGCACTCTCTCGTGTGTGAGTGTAGGCGGAGTGGTAAAAAAATGGTCTTCTGCCAAAAAAAATGGAGTGAGAGTAGCCGCCTGTTTTCAGGTATTTGAAATATCGTTGGTGCTGGAACCCTCCAATCCCGATGCACTTCCGTGTAGTTCAGTCTTTTAGACCGATGCTCTTTTTTATCTCCGATAGTTTAATAAGAGCCTCCATAGGCGTCAGATTATTGATGTCAATGCCACGGAGTTGCTCTTTGATATTTACAAGTGTAGGGTCGTCCAGTTGGAAAATACTCAGTTGCATATTGTCAGATGAGGAGACGTTTTTCTTTTTGGAATGTTTTTCATCTGTGGAAAAACTATCGGCAGAATTGTTTTTTTCCAGTTCAGAAAGTATCTCACTAGCACGGTGAACCACTTTTTCAGGCATACCAGCTATCTGCGCCACGTGAATACCAAAACTGTGGTTTGAACCCCCTTGTTCCAATTTTCGTGTAAAAATGACGCGCCCGTCTATCTCTTTTACCGAAACATTGAAGTTTTTTATCCGCTGAAAAGTCTCGGCCATTTCGTTCAGTTCATGGTAGTGAGTGGCAAAAAGAGTCTTTGGCTTTTCGCGACATTGGTGCAGGTACTCCGATATAGCCCACGCTATGGAAATGCCGTCATAAGTGCTTGTGCCACGTCCTATTTCGTCTAAAACTATAAGACTGCGTTCAGAAACATTGTTGAGGATACTGGCAGTCTCGTTCATCTCTACCATAAAAGTGGACTCTCCCGAAGAAAGATTGTCCGATGCGCCCACACGCGTAAAAATCTTGTCTATGTAGCCTATACGCGCACTGCTGGCAGGAACAAAACTTCCCGTTTGAGCCAAAAGACAAATAAGAGCAGTCTGACGCAAAAGAGCAGACTTACCAGACATATTAGGTCCGGTAATCATTATTATTTGCTGTGAAGTGCGGTTCAGAGTTATGCTGTTAGGTATGTACTGTTCGCCAACGGGTAGTTTTCGCTCTATCACCGGATGGCGTCCGTCTATAATCTCTATGTCTGTGGAGTCATCTACCACCGGGCAGACATATTCATTTTCCATGGCGGCGCAGGCAAAACTCAAAAGACAGTCCAGAGATGCCACAACATGAGAATTTTCCTGAATGTGTGTTATCTCAGTAGATGCTTTTTGCACCAGTTCAGAGTAAATGCGAGCCTCTATTTGTGAAATATTGTCTTGCGCACCGAGAATTTTAGCTTCAAAATCTTTGAGCTCTGGTGTGATGTATCGTTCGGCAGAAACGGTAGTTTGTTTTCTTATCCACTGGTCTGGTACACGGTCTTTGTACGTATTTCTTACTTCCATGTAGTACCCAAAAACGTTGTTAAAAGCTATTTTAAGAGACGGAATACCTGTGCGCTGGCTTTCGTGTTCTATTATTTGGTTGAGGATAGTCTTGTTGGAATGTAAAATATCTCTCAGTTCGTCCAGTTCAGCATCTACCCCGGAGGCTATCACATCGCCTTTTGAAAGCATAGAAGGAGCATCGGGAGAAAGGACACGCCGTATTTCATTGCAAATGCCAGAGCAAGAGTCCAGTTCTGCACTCATGTTTTTAAGATATTCATTTTCAGAATATCCCAAGATGTTTTTTATAGGAGCAGACACTTCCAAAGAAGCTCGCAAGGCGCATAATTCCTTAGGATTGATACGCGCGGTGGCTATTTTTGCGGCAAGACGTTCCATGTCAGAAACAGATGATATGTACCTACGGATTTCATCTGCTTTTTCGGCATTGGAAAGAAAATATTTGACCGCACTCTGACGGTTATGTATAGCGTCCAAGTCTTTCAGAGGCAGAGCTATCCAGCGTTTTAAAAGACGAGCGCCCATAGGGCTTATAGTCTTGTCCACCACGTCCAGAAGAGTGGTAGCGCCTTCGTTGGCAGAGGAAAGTATTTCAAGGTTTCGTGCGGTAAAACGGTCCAGCCACATGTAAGTATCATTCTGTATACGGCTGATACGTGAAATATGCTCTGTCTGATTATGTTCGGTTTCGCTAAGGTACTGCATCACAGCACCTGCGGCGGCTATTCCGTCGTCCAGTTTGTCTATACCGAAACCTTTAAGAGATGATGTTTTGAAATGTTTTTGGAGTGTTTCCCGCCCGAAAGATACAGAAAAAGCCCAGTCATCCAGCATGTATGTGCGGTATGATTCTCCAAAGGCAGAGCGAAAATCGGTTTTTTTTCTTCGCTCATGTAGCACTTCGCTTGGAGCAAAAGTTTGAAGAAGTTTGTCTATTTGTCCTTGTGGACCTTGTGATACCAAAAATTCGCCTGTTGATATATCCAGAAAAGCCACACCCATGCCTTTTACTCCAAAATGAACTGCGGCTAAGAAATTGTTTTTTCCAGCGTTAAGTACGCCGTCATTCATAGCCACTCCCGGGGTTATAAGCTCTGTAACGCCACGTTTGACTATTTTCTTTGTCATTTTAGGGTCTTCCAGCTGGTCGCAAACAGCCACGCGCCTACCTGCTAATACTAATTTTGGCAGGTAGGTATCTATGGCGTGATGTGGAAAACCAGCCATTGCTGTTTCATTTGGCGTGCCACCACTTCTTTTGGTGAGTACTATGCCGAGTATTTTGGAACACTCTATGGCGTCCTGCCCGTATGTTTCGTAAAAATCGCCTACCCGAAACAGAAGAACAGCATCGGGATGTTTGGCTTTTATAGAGTTATATTGTGCCATCAGAGGCGTTTGAGCAGCTTCTTTTGCCATAGTTGTATTCACATATTTTTTATCTATGCGAATTTAGCAAAAAAATGCGTCCCTGCCAGCGTTTTTCGTCTTTCATTTGACGGATAATGTTTTCACGCATCTGAGGTACACGTAAGTCAAGCCCCCACTGTGGTGCTATGCGGTAACGTGGCGGTGTTTCAGAAATAAAGCGTTCTATCGGCATGGTTGGGCGCAGGCGTTCTATGACTTCTATTATAAAATCTGCATATTGCTGTGGCTTTTCAAAAACGTAAAAATCTTTTTGTCCGCTGAGGTACTTTTTTTCCATCACCGTACTGCGTATTATTTGCAGTTGGTGAAATTTTACGCTATCCAGTGGCAGTTTATTTATTTCATTTACCTGCTGAGGCATTTTTTCCAATGTGTCTTCCAATCCCCATATAAAATGTGCCGCTGTGTGTATACCTCGCTCATGTGTCCTGCATATAGCATCTACCGATGTGGCGTAGTCATGACCACGGTTTACGCGCCGTAGAGTATCATCATCGGTGCTTTCAACACCGTATTCTATGCTTATGAAATGTTTTTCATTTAGCTGGGCGAAAAAATCAAGAAGCTCATCGTCAATGCAGTCAGGACGTGTGCCTATGACCAGACCGTCTATTTCAGGGCGAGAAAGGACATGAAGATACAGTTTTTTTATCTCCTCAACATTGCCGTAAGTGTTGGTGTACGCCTGAAAATATCCCAAAAAATGTGCCGTGCGAGGGTATCTCTCTTTTAGAAAAAGTAGTCCTTCGTCTATCTGGCGGTCTATATCTTTGCCAATGGCGTAAAAAGGCACAAAACTATCGTTGGAACAAAAAGTACATCCGCCCGTGCCTACTCTCCCGTCCCTGTTTGGGCAGGTAAAATCACCAGAAAGTGAGATTTTCTGCATACGTCCACCGTAACGCTCTTTGTAACGTTCAGCGGTGCTGTTGTATGGCAGAGAATCTCCCCAAGGATATGTCATTGGCAGAGCCATGAAAATTATTTTTTAACTATGTTAGGCAGTTCAAGTCCGTAACCGTGTTTTTTATCTGTCTTGCGAAGAAGATAAGCCACAAAGAAGGATGCCACTGCAAAAACGCCG
>JAQUTH010000078.1 GCA_028709885.1 Flavobacteriales bacterium | reverse complement strand
TGTAAAAACAAAAATGTTCATAACTTTTGTGCTGTGGATTATGGTCTTCACAGCAAAAAAACTACTTTTGTAAAAGACCCATTCCATAAATGAGAAAGGGCATAAGTTTCTATGTATTTAATATTTGACACTGAGACAACAGGTTTTCCAAAGGACAAAAACGCCCCTATAACAGATACCGATAACTGGCCACGAATGGTGCAGTTGGCTTGGCAGTTACATGACGATATGGGAGGTCTGATAGAGGCAAAAAACTATATAGTCCGCCCTGAGGGTTATGACATACCTTTTAATGCAGAACAAGTACACGGCATTTCCACAGCGCGTGCGTTAAAAGAGGGTATGGAGCTGTCATACGTTTTGGAAGAATTTTCCAAGGCTTTGGAAAAGACCAAGTTTGCCGTAGGACACAACATTTATTTTGACATTCCTGTCGTTCAGTGTGAATATTTCCGTAAAGGTATGGACAATACCTTAGGACAAAAAGGTGTTTTAGATACTTGTACCGAAGAAACAGCGGAACTCTGCAAACTGGGCGGAGGTAACGGCAGACGTTATAAGCTACCTAAACTTATGGAGCTTCACCAGCATCTTTTTGATGAAGGTTTTGATGCTGCACACAATGCGTCTGCTGACGTGGAAGCCACCGCGCGATGCTTTTTGGAACTACTACGTCTGGGTCATTTTTCTGCCGCTACATTAGGACTGGATGAGGGTTATTTGGAACGTTACCGCGCTGCCAATCCTACCCAGATAAAGGCGATAGGTCTTAATGTTCAGCCGTATCAACCTATTGAAAAAGAGAAAGAAGAGGAAAAAGACCCGCATATATTAGCACAAGGCAAAGAAGCAGCCGTCATGGCAGCTCTTGAAGAGTTAAAAGATGTGCCATATTGTCATATACATAACCATACTCAGTATTCTATTCTACAAGCTACCACCGATGTCAATACTCTGGTCAAACTGGCGTGGCAGAACAAAATGCCAGCCGTTGGTCTTACCGATTTAGGCAATATGTACGGAGCTTTTAACATGACTATCGCCATTGGAAAGCTCAACGAAGAAATAGAAAAACACAACAAAAAAGTAAACGAAAAGGGCGAAGGAGAGCTTTGGGAACCTTATGACGGAAAAGTCATCATCGGCACAGAAATATACGTTGCCGAGGATTATAAACGCACCAAATTTACCAAAGACCAGCCAGATAGACGTTTTCAACAGGTGCTTTTGGCAAAAAACAAAGCCGGTTATCTAAATCTCGCCATGCTTTCCACCGAAGCCAATACCACTGGTCTGTACGGTCAGTATGCTCGTATCGGCAAAGAAATGATAGCTCAGTATCGTGAAAACTTGATAGCTACCACGGGTGGTTTGCAGGGAGAAGTGCCACAACTGATTCTCCAAGTGGGTGAACATCAGGCCGAACAGGCTTTCAAATGGTGGTATGACCTCTTTGGCGATGACCTTTACGTGGAGCTTCTCAGAAATGGACTACCCGAAAATGACCGTGTAAACGAAGTTCTTTTGTCTTTTGCAAAAAAATATGGAGTGCGTTACATAGCGCAGAACAACACTTTTTATGCTCAGAAAAAAGATTTTAACGCTCACGATATTCTTCTTTGTATCCGCGATGCAGAACAGCAGTCTACACCAATAGGACGCGGACGAGGTTGCCGTTTTGGTTTTCCGAATGATGAATTTTATTTCAAAAGTCAGCAGGAGATGAAAACTCTTTTCTATGACTTACCCGATGCTATTCGCAACATTGGGCATTTGGTAGATAAGGTGGAAAATTTCAAACTGAAAAAGCCTGTCCTTTTGCCTAAGTTTGACATACCAGAGCAGTTCAAAGATCCTCGGGATGATGAAGGCGAAGGAGGGGGCAAACGTGGAGAAAATGCATATTTGCGTTATCTTACATTTGAGGGAGCAAAAAAAGTGTATCCCGATATGGACGATGCTACCCGTGAACGTATAGAATTTGAGCTGGACATCATAGCCAAGACAGGTTATCCAGGGTATTTCCTTATAGTGCAGGATTTTATAGTGGCTGCCCGAAAAATGGGCGTTTTGGTAGGCCCTGGACGTGGTTCGGCAGCTGGAAGTGCGGTGGCTTACTGTATAGGTATTACCTCCATAGACCCTATAAAATACGATTTACTGTTTGAGCGTTTTCTAAACCCTGACCGTGTATCTCTTCCCGATATAGATACAGACTTTGATGATGAAGGACGCGGACGTATCATAGACTGGGTGGTGGATAAATACGGCAAAAACCAAGTAGCCCAAATCATCACTTACGGTACTTTGGCGGCTAAAAACTCTATCCGCGACACTGCCCGTGCTATGGGCTTTACACCTGCGGAAATAAACGAACTTGGCAAGAAAGTACCAGATATAAGTCTTTCAAAACTTTTCAACCTCTCAGATAAAGACCTTTCAGATAAATTGAAAGGCAAACAGGAGGAGATAGAAAAAGCCAATACCATAAAAGAACTGGCAAAAGGAGATGACGCTACTGCCAATATCATTAACCAAGCCAGAAAGATAGAAGGTTCCATAAAATCATTGGGAGTACATGCCTGCGGAGTGATTATCACCCCGTCGGACATTCGTGAGCACGTTCCTATGGCTACGGCCAAGGACTCAGAAATGCTTGTTACCCAGTTTGATAACAAGGTGGTGGAGGATGCAGGTCTTCTGAAAATGGACTTTTTGGGACTAAAAACCCTCACCCTTATCAACGATACCATTAACCTTATAGAAAAACGCTTTGGCATTTGCATTAATCCCGATGAAATACCGATAGATGACCCTCAGACGTATGAACTTTTCCAACGTGGAGAAACTGTCGGCGTGTTCCAGTATGAAAGTCCCGGAATGCAAAAAAACCTTCGCGAACTAAAACCTGGTGTCTTTTCAGACCTTATAGCCATGAACGCCCTCTACCGTCCAGGACCTATGGAGTATATACCTTCTTTTATCCGCCGAAAACACGGTGAGGAGGAAATATCCTATGACTTGCCCGATATGGAAGAGTATTTGGCCGAGACATACGGTATTACAGTGTACCAAGAGCAGGTGATGCTTCTTTCTCAAAAGCTAGCAGGTTTTACCAAAGGTGAGGCAGATATGCTCCGTAAAGCTATGGGTAAGAAAAAGATAGACGTTTTGGCTAAGATGAAGCCTAAGTTTATAGACCAAGCTGTTGAAAAAGGACACCCTTCGGAAAAACTGGAAAAAATATGGAAGGACTGGGAAGCATTTGCCGCATACGCATTTAACAAATCCCACTCCACATGTTACGCTTGGGTGGCATATCAGACGGCATACCTCAAAGCAAACTATCCATCGGAATATATGGCAGCCGTTCTTTCCAACAACATGAACGATATAAAGAACGTAACTTTCTACATGGAGGAAGTACGTCGTATGGGCATAAAAATTCTTTGCCCAGATGTGAACGAATCGGAACGTAAGTTCTCCGTTTCTAAAAATGGAGACATACGTTTTGGACTGGGGGCGGTGAAAAATGTGGGAGATAATGCTATTTCTTTTATTCTTAAAGATAGGGCAGAAAAGGGGCCATACACTTCTATTTTTGACTTTACCACACGCGTGGACAAAGCCAGTTGCTCACGACGAAGCATAGAACATTTTGTACTCAGCGGAGCATTTGACTGTTTTGGCTCGCCCCGTTCGGCGTATTTTTTCAATGACGGAAAAAGCGATATGATAGAAAAAGCCGTTCGCTATGGTGAGGGTATTCGCACTCAGAATGACAGCGCACAGTCATCTCTGTTTGGGGATATGGGAGGCGATGAGTCTTTTTCTATGCCTGCACCTGCACTTCCTCAATGTGATGAGTGGGCAGATTTGTCAAAACTGCAAAAAGAACGCGAAGTGGTTGGGCTTTTCATTTCATCTCATCCGCTGGATGCACACCGTTTTGTGCTGGAACATTACTGCAACGTTACTCCTGAAAAACTAACCAATGATATAGATTCGTTGGTGGGACAAGATGTGTCTTTGGGCGGAATGATAACAAAAGCCGAGGAAGCTACCGCAAAAAATGGAGACCATTGTGGTTATTATACTGTGGAAGATACCAATTCGGCATATAATTTTTCTCTCTATGGTGCTCAGTATCTGCGTTTTCGTGCGTTTTTATTTCCTAATGCCTTTATTTACATAAAAGGAAGTGTAAAACCTGGCTGGGTAAATAAAGACACGGGTGCTACCAGCCGTCGTCGTTTTATGATGACAGATGTGCGTCTTTTGTCCGAAGTACCAAAGGATTTCCCAAAAAAAGTGATTATAACCATCGGAATTATGGATATAGACGATGTTATGGTGCATGACCTTATGACTGTCATTTCATCTGCGCAAGGTCCTAACTCTGTGGAAATAAAAGTGGTGGATTATAAAAGTGGGGTATCCCTTTCTATGCCGGTGAAAGAAAAGAAAATCACCCTTGACCAAAAAATAATAGATACATTTGAACGTATATCTGGACACACAGTGCTGTTTCAATAATGTTTTTTATAGCATAAAAAAGAAATAAATATGCGGTAGATACATGAAAAATTCATACATTTGACACAATAACAAAGAAAAACAATAAAATAGATATGGCAGAAGAAAACGTGAAAAACGACAAAATGGCATCCCTGAAAACCATTTTGGAAAAAATGGATAAAGCATACGGGAAAGGCTCAGTTATGATAATGGGACAACGCGAAGTGGAAAAAGTAGAGGTCATTCCTACTGGTTCATTAGGACTTGACATAGCGCTGGGAGTAGGAGGATACCCTCGCGGACGTGTGGTAGAAATATACGGACCAGAATCATCAGGTAAAACCACACTGACGCTCCACGCCATAGCCGAAGCACAAAAAGCAGGTGGCATAGCTGCATTTATAGATGCAGAACACGCATTTGACCGTTTTTATGCTCAGAAATTGGGTGTTGATGTTGACAATCTTGGCATCTCTCAGCCAGACAACGGAGAACAAGCCCTTGAAATAGTGGAAAACCTTATCCGCTCAGGAGCGATAGACATCATAGTTATAGACTCAGTGGCAGCCCTTACACCAAAGAGCGAAATAGAAGGAGAAATGGGAGACTCTAAAATGGGGCTTCAAGCTCGTCTTATGTCTCAGGCACTCAGAAAACTCACAGGAACTATCTCCAAGACCAAATGTGTAGCCATTTTCATCAACCAGTTGCGCGATAAAATAGGAGTCATGTTCGGCAGTCCAGAGACTACCACAGGAGGAAATGCCCTTAAATTCTACTCATCGGTACGCCTTGACATACGCCGTGGACAGCAGATAAAAACGGGAGACTCTAAAAACGAAACAGTCATAGGTAACCGTACCCGTGTTAAAGTGGTTAAAAACAAAATGGCACCACCTTTTCGTTCGGCAGAATTTGACGTTCTGTATGGTGAAGGAATAAGCAAAAGCGGTGAAATTCTTGATATGGCTGTGGATTTTGACATAGTGAAAAAGAGCGGCTCATGGTTCTCTTACGCCGATAGTAAACTTGGACAGGGACGCGATACCGTGCGGGATATCATCCGCGATAACCCAGAACTTTCCGAAGAGATAGAAGCTAAAATAAGGGAAAAAATAGAGCAAGACGTTAAATAATTTATATATTTGAAGGCTTCGGTATCCGAAGCCTTCATTTTAAAAAGATAGACATGGAAACAAGTGGACTTGATTTGTTGTTTGAGCTGTTGAAATACATAGTTCCTATGCTTTTCATAGGAGCATTCATGTGGTATTTATTTAAAAAATACACCGATGCAGAGGAAAAACGTCAGGTGAGATTAGAAGAGAAACGCACTCAAAGTGAAGCCTCCCCGATACGTTTTCAAGCGTATGAGCGTATGACGTTGCTGCTGGAACGTATGTCTATGCACTCTCTTGTGAGCCGTGTGCGTCCTTACAATGACTCTCTTGCCGATTATGCTCGCCTTTTGGCAGACCACATAGAACAAGAATATGAGTACAATATCTCTCAGCAGGTGTACATATCCGATACCGCATGGCAAATGGTACGAGAGGCGAGAAAATCTATGCAATCTCTTATAAATCAGGTAATAAAAGAATCAGCAGCTAAAAGCATACCAGAAGCACAAAAAGCACTTTTGGAGTATGACGAAGCTCACGTCTTACCTACCGAAGAGGCTATGGATTTCATTAAAAACGAGATAAGAAAAGAATTTTGATATTCATTTAAAATGCAAAAGGGCATCTTGGTTTTTTCCAGAATGCCCTTTTACCCATTTATCTAACAATTAACACTAAAAACGTTTTTCTTATTTTTCTTTCTAAAAACGTAAAAATGAAAACACTTTCCTTTCGCTTACAAAGATAGAGTAGGCAAATATGAAAAAGTATGAAAGAAAAGTTATATTTAGGTTAAAGAAATGGACATATTTTCAGAACTACTAAAACCAGAAGTACAAGAATATATACGCTCAGAGAGCGTTCAAAAAGCATTTTTACATTCTGTGGTGAAAAATCCATTTCCAGAAATACCTTTTTCGGTGCTAATGAACCAAATAAAAGGAATCTTAAAATCAAAAAATAAACTACCGCATTTATCCAAAAACAGGCAAATAATATACCCCGAAGGAATATCCATAGAACAATGTTCCAGCCTGCATACAGCACAGTATAAAGCATCTTTGATAGGACAAATACAGCGTGGAGCAGACCTTACAGGAGGTTTTGGCGTGGACAGTATGTCGTTTTCTGAAAAAAGCGACACATGGGATTATTTTGAAATCAACCAAACCTTAGCCAACATTGTCCGCCACAACATAGCTGTAATAGGACATAGTAATGTAAATGTTCATGCAGCTGATGGCATCAAGAGCATTTCACAGACCAGCCAAAAGTACGATTTTATCTATTCCGACCCCGCCCGTAGGGATAAAAACGCCTCCAAAGTTTTCAGCATAAAAGATTGCACGCCAGATGTGAGCGATTATCAAGATGTCCTTCTTCAAGCAGCACCTATGGTTATGACCAAACTGTCGCCTATGTTGGATATAAGCATGGCTATCAATGAGATGCACCATGTGAGCGAAGTTCATGTGGTGGGCGTGCGTGGAGAAGTCAAAGAAATACTTTTGATACAAAAAAGAGATTTCGTTGGTGTACCACATATTTATTCAGTAGATTTTTTTGCAGAAAAAGAAAAGCCGTATGTCTTTTCATCTGTTTTTCAAAAAAATACGTCTATGTGTAATTCTCTACCAAAGAAGTACATATATGACATTAGCGCAACGATGAGAAAAGCGTCCTTGGGAGATGAGTATGCAGAGTCATTGGGACTTGAAAAACTACATCCAAATACGTTGCTTTATACTTCTGAAAAATGCATTGAGAACTTTTGCGGACGCGTATTTTGCGTTGTAGCAGAGGTAAATAAAAAAACTGTTGCGTCCTTTTTAACGCAAGGAAAAGCCAATATCATTTGTCGTAATTTTTCCGATACTGCAGAACTTTTGCACAAAAAATGGAAAGTGAAAAATGGAGGAGATGATTTTATTCTTTCTTTTAAAGATATTGAAAATAAATACCGCACTTTATATGCTAACAAAGTAAAATTTTCATAAATTTATACAAAATTTGTGTAATCATAAAAAACTACATTATGGAAATTCTCTTTGTATGGTGGGCTTGGCTGGTAGCAGCCATTATCCTACTGATAGTGGAAATACTATTACCCGGTTTTATAGTGGGCTGTTTTGCCGTAGGAGCTGTTGTGGCGGCTATTGTGGCAGTTTTTGGAGCAGGAGTTAATGCCCAGATTTTCACTTTTGCATTCGTTACTTTGGGAGTCTTTATTTTCATACGCCCATTTGCGATAAAATACCTGATGAAGGATTCAAAACATCGCGTTACTACTAACCATGATGCTCTTCCGGGGCGTATAGGACGCGTTATTTCAGATATTGACAATGAAGCCATGCGCGGAGAAGTCCGTGTAGACGGCGATATTTTTATGGCGCGTAGTCTTTCAGGCGAACCGATAAAAAAAGATACTGATGTCAAGATAGAGAAAATAGATAGTATCATTTTGATAGTCAGCCCTGTGGAAAATGTTAAATAACAAATATCAATATTAAACTATAAAAATATGGAAGGATTTACAGTAGGAACAATAGTGCTGGTAGCTTTGGCTATTTTTGCAATAGTGATTTTGGCAAAAGGTATCCGCATAGTTCAACAATCGGAGGTGATGATAATAGAACGCCTTGGACGTTATCATAAGACACTTCATTCAGGTATCAACGTCATTATACCTATAATAGACCAGCCAAGAAGCATACTATGGCGTTTTTCTCAGGAAATACCTAACGGAGGTTTCATAGTGCGCCACATAGCAAAAGAGCGCATAGACCTTCGTGAAACGGTGTATGATTTTCCAAAACAGAACGTTATAACACGAGACAACATCGTTACCGAAATCAACGCTTTGATATATTTTCAGGTGATGGACCCAGTACGTTCTGTGTATGAAATATCAAACCTGCCCCAAGCAATAGAAAAGTTAACACAGACATCTCTGCGTAATGTTATTGGTGATTTGGACTTAGACCAAACATTGACATCCCGCGATACTATCAACTCCCGCCTTCGTGAAATATTGGACGAAGCTACCAATAAATGGGGTGTTAAGGTAAACCGCGTTGAGTTACAAGATATTAACCCTCCACGTGATATTCGCGATGCCATGGAAAAACAGATGCGTGCCGAACGAGACAAACGCGCTACCATTTTGGAAGCAGAGGGAGCAAAACAGTCCCAAATACTGTATGCCGAAGGTCAAATGGAGGCACAGATAAAAAAAGCAGAAGGAAGCAAACGTTCACAAATACTTGAAGCAGAGGGACAAGCCGAAGCCCGTATAGCCGTAGCCAATGCCGAAGCCACTGCCATAGAACGCGTTACCAATTCACTTAAAGATACAGGAACAACAGATCCTGCACAGTACCTTATAGCGGTG